>CAZPAT010000231.1:0-2349 GCA_964584485.1 uncultured Bifidobacterium sp. | reverse complement strand
CCACACCTCGAGGATCTCGAACCGCGGATCGTCCGTCACCCGTACACATCCTCCACGTAGGACGACAGCGCGCGGGATGCCTCGCGCACCGTCGCGATCGCCAGGGCGTAATCCATGCGGACGGGGCCGATCAGCGAGACCGCCCCGAGGTTGCCCCGCGCGGGACCGTACCCGGCTGCGACGATGGACACGCCCGAGAGCCCCGACGGCAGTTCCGAGCCGATGCGCAGGTACGTCCGCGATCCATCGAGCGCCCCCCTCAGCACCGCCAGCAGCGCATACCGCTCCTCCAGGGCGCGCATCAGGCCGTCGATCTCGGCGATCTCCCCGCGACGGGCATCCGAGAGCACCCGTGCCTGGCCCGACACGTACACGGCGCGCTCCTCCTCCAGGTCGGTGAGCGCGGGGGCGATGGCCCGGATGAACGCCTGCTCGAGCGGGCCCAGCGATGGATCGGCCAGCCGCGCCGCAAGGCTCCGCGCGCCCACGGGCAGCCCCTGCACGCGCTCGTTCAGGAAGGCCGCCGACCACTCGGCCAGACCGGGGTCCACCGGCTGGTCGAATGCGAACAGGCGCTTGGCGACATCACCGGTGGACGTGATGACCACGACCGTCACCAACTGCGGCTGCAGCAGCAGGACCTCCACGTGACGGACGGTGGCCGAGGCCACCGGCGGGCCCGTGACCACGCCGAGCAGGTCCGTCACCTCCGAGATGGCATCGGCCAGGCGGCGCAGGGTCTGGTCCACCTCCACCCGCGCGAGGTCGGTGCCGAGGCGCCCCGCCAGGTCGGCGCGCGTGGCCGGCAGCGGCCCGCGCGGCAGCAACGCATCCACGTAGTAGCGGTACCCGGCCTCGGTCGGCACGCGGCCCGCCGAGGTGTGCGGGTGGTCCAGGTACCCCAGGTCCTCCAGCCGGTGCAATTCGTTCCGGATCGTCGACGACGCCCAGTCCAGGCCGTCGCGGCCCGCGATGTTCTTGCTGCCCACCGGCTGGCCACTGGCGATATGGCGCTCCACCACGGCCTGGAGGACCTCCTCCTGGCGCGGGGTGAGGGGTGCGTCGGTGCTCGGTGCGTCGGTCATGCGAAGTCCAGTATCTCCTGCACGACTGCATTCTGGAGCAGCCGACCGCGCCTGGTGAGCCGCACGGTGCCCGCGTGCCGCTCGAGCAGGCCGCGCGCGGCCAGTCGCTCGATGGCCTCCGGATGGTCGGCGGGCCCTGCCCAGGCCAGATCGAGCGGCTCGTCCAGCCGGGTACCGAGCATCCAGCGCTCCCGACGGCACACGTCGGCATCGCGCTGCTCCACGCTGCGCGGAGGATCCCCGCCCGCCCCGAGGGCCGCGATGTACCGGTCGAGCCCGGGGGCGTTGCGCCACCTGCGCGCGCCGACGGTGCTCACCGCGCCCACCCCCACGCCCACGTAGTCGCGCGCGCGCCAGTAGGCCAGGCTGTGACGGCACTCGGCGCCGGGCAGGGCGAAGTTGGCCAGTTCGTACCAGCGGTAGCCCGCGCCCTCCAGGCCGGCGATCGCCTGCTCGTAGAGGTCGGCGGCGTGGTCCTCATCCGGCGGGGCGGCACCCCCGCGCGCGATGGCACTGCCCTCCTTGAACTCCAGCTCATACCACGACACGTGTTCCGGCCGGGTCGCGAGCACCCAGTCGAGGTCAGCCGCCAGGTCGCCGCCGTCCTGGCCCGGGACGCCCAGCATCAGGTCCACCGAGAGGCGCAGGCGCCCGTCCGCCCGCACGGCGTCCACCGCGCGGCGCACCTGATCGGGTCCGCACCGGCGATCGAGCGCCGCGAGCAGGTGGTCCCGGGTGGACTGCGCCCCCAGCGACACCCTGGTAGCCCCCGCATCCGCGAGGCCGGCGACCAGCGCGGCGTCCACCGTCTCGGGGTTGGCCTCCACGGTCACCTCGGCCCCGGGCGCGCAGCGCGGGCGGATCTCATCCAGCAGGTCGCGCAGGCGGCCCGAGCCCATGAGGGTGGGCGTCCCCCCGCCCAGGTAGACCGACTCCAGCGGCCCGAGCAGGCGATCCGCGCGCTGGATCTCCGCGCGCACGGCCCCGAGGTACGCGTCGCGGGCGTCCTCGCGCCCCACTTCCACCACGAACGCGCAGTACCCGCACCGCGCAGCGCAGAAGGGCAGGTGCACGTACAGGTGCGCGACCCCCGCGGGATCGCCCGGCATCACTGCTGCGACTGCCCGTCCAGCTGCAGCACGGCGAGGAAGGCCTCCTGCGGCACCTCCACGTTCCCCACGTGCTTCATGCGCTTCTTGCCCTCCTTCTGGCGCTCGAGGAGCTTGCGCTTGCGGCTGATGTCGCCGCCGTAGCACTTGGCCAG
>CAZPAT010000230.1:0-2368 GCA_964584485.1 uncultured Bifidobacterium sp. | reverse complement strand
CACGGCCGTGGCCGACGATCCCATGCTGACGGCGCGCGACGTGGAGGTGCCGGAGGGGCGCACCGCCCTGCGCGTGGTGCTGGATCCCCATGCGCGGCTGCCCCTCGACCGCGTGCTGCTCGCCACCGCGCGGGAGGCACCGGTGCTGGTGCTGGCGGGATCTCGCGCCGACGCGGGCCGGGTGGATGCGCTCCGTGCCGCAGGTGCCGAGGTCGACCTGGTGGCGGCGGCGCATGGCCAGGAGTTCCTCGCGAATGCCCTGGACGCGCTCGGCAGGCGCGAGGTGCAGTCGCTGCTGGTGGAGGGCGGACCCACGGTGGCGGGCGCGCTTCTCGACGCCGGCCTGGTGGATGTGCTCGCCTGGGTGGTCGCGCCCATGGTGATCGGCGGGGATGGCGCCCCCAGCGCCGCACGGGGCGTGGGGGCCGACCTCATCGCGGATGCCCCGCGGATCCACTCGCCCCGCATCGAGCGCGTGGGGGATGATGTGCTGGTGATGGGGCGCCTGCGACCGGTACCGGCGGGGGGGTAGGGATGTTCACGGGTCTCGTGGAGGAGATGGGTACGGTGCGCGAGCGGGTTCCGAGCGCCGCGGGCGCGCGGATGGTGATCGCCTGTGACCTTGTGCGCGACGGCCTTGCGCTCGGCGACTCGGTGGCGGTGAACGGTGCATGCCTTACGGTGGTGGACCTCCCGGACGGTGGGTTCGCCGTCGACTGCGTGGAGGAGACCCTCCGCCGCACCTCGGTGGGCGACCGCGAGCCGGGCGATCGGGTCAACCTCGAGCGCGCGATGCGGGTGGGCGACCGCCTGGGTGGCCACATCGTCCAGGGGCACGTCGATGGCACGGGCGTGGTCCGGCAGGTGACGCCCGAGGGCGACGGCGTGCTCATGTCCATCTCCGCGACCGATGCGGTGCTGCGGTACGTCGTGGAGAAGGGCAGCATCACGGTGGACGGCGTCAGCCTCACCGTGGCCTCCCGCGAGGCGGATGGGTTCACCATCGCGCTCATCCCGCACACGATGGCCGCAACCACCCTTGCGCCCGATGCCGTTGGCCGAAGGGTGAACCTGGAGGCCGATGTGGTGGCAAAGTACGTGGAGGCGCTCGCGCGTCCGCACCTCGACGGGGGAGGAGCCTCCTGAGCACCCAGACCACGCCGTTCTCCTCGATCGAGGAGGCCATCGACGACATCCGCGCCGGGCGGATGGTGGTGGTGGTGGATTCCGAGGACCGCGAGAACGAGGGCGACCTCGTGATCGCCGCCCAGTTCGCCACCCCGGATGCCGTCAACTTCATGATCACCCACGGCCGCGGTCTCGTGTGCCTGGCGCTCACGGAGGAGCGCTGCGAGCACCTGGGCCTCATGCAGCAGGTGAAGCGCAACGAGACCCCCCTGGGCACGGCCTTCACCGAGTCGATCGAGGCCCGGGAGGGCATCACCACCGGCATCAGCGCCCCGGATCGGTCGCGCACGATCATGGTGGCGGTGGACCCGGACTCCACGGGCAGCGACCTCGTGAAGCCCGGGCATGTGTTCCCGCTGCGCGCGAAGCCCGGCGGGGTGCTCGAGCGCGCCGGTCACACCGAGGCGGCGGTGGACCTCGCGCGGATGGCCGGACTCATCCCCGCGGGCGTCATCTGCGAGATCATGAAGGACGATGGCGAGATGGCCCGCGTGGACGACCTGATCGCCTACGCGCAGCGCCACGGGCTGCGGATGATCACCATCACCGACCTCATCGAGCACCGCCGGCGCACCGAGCGCCTCGTGGAGCGCGGCGCGGCGGTCCCGCTGCCCACCGAGTTCGGTGACTTCACGGCGGTGGGATACACCTCGCTCGTGGATGGCAAGCACCACATGGCACTGGTGAAGGGCGAGGTGGACGGCAAGCAGGACGTCCTCGTGCGCGTGCACTCCGAGTGCATGACCGGTGACGTGTTCGGCTCGCTCCGCTGCGACTGCGGTGACCAACTGCACGCCGCGCTGCGCATGATCGAGGCCGAGGGGCAGGGCGTGCTCCTGTACATCGCCCAGGAGGGCCGCGGGATCGGGCTCATCAACAAGCTCCGCGCGTATGAACTGCAGGACGCCGGGCGCGACACGGTGGAGGCCAACCTCGAGTTGGGCTTTCCGCCGGACCTCCGCGACTACGGCATCGGGGCGCAGATCCTCGTCGACCTGGGGCTCACCACCATCCGCCAGCTCACCAACAACCCCAAGAAGATCGTGGGGCTCGAGGGATATGGACTGAAGGTGGTGGAGCGCGTGCCGATCGAGGTGGAGCCCGGCGACCACAACGCCCGCTACCTGCAGACCAAGCGGGACAAGATGGGGCACATCCTGCACCACAACGGGCTGGACCT
>CAZPAT010000229.1:0-2402 GCA_964584485.1 uncultured Bifidobacterium sp. | reverse complement strand
GGGCGGTTCGGCGAACCGCGCGCCGTGGCGCCCGAGGCGGGCATCTGGTCGGTGCATGCGCCTGCCGACGCCGGCCTGCGCGACCAGGTCCTTCGTGCGCCCGGCGTGCGATCGGCCGAGTGGTCGCTGGTGCGCCGCGCGGATGAACGGGCGCGCCAGGCCCAGGCCCCGGCCCCGGCGGCGCCCGTGCCGCTCACCCCGGTCGGGCCGCCGACGGACGAGTACTACGCCAACGGGCGCCAGTGGTCGCTGTTCCCCCCCGCGACCACGTGGGGGGTGGACCTCACCGGCACTCCGGCGCGGCCACGCATCGCCATCCTCGACAGCGGCATCGACTCGACCCACCCCGAGTGGAGCGGGCCTGCGTCACCATTGGTGGCCCCCTACAGCGCATGGACCCGCCGGCAGTCCGCGGAGGATTGGGGGCGGACCGGCCACGGCACGCACGTCGCCGGCATCGCCGCCGCGCCCATTAACGGCATCGGGGTGGTGGGGGTGGCCCCCGGGGCCCGGGGGGTCGCCGAGGTCATGCCGGTGCAGATCTCCGATCGCGACGGCTACTCGACGGACGAGACGATGATCCGCGGCATCCGCTGGGCGGTCCGGAACGGCGCGAAGGTGATCAACATCTCGGCCGGGGGAGTGGGATCGTCGCCGGCGTTCCAGCGGGTGGTTGACTGGGCGTTCTCATCCGGCGCGCTCACGGTGGTGTCGGTGGGAAATGACGGGCAGGACTACGGCGCGGTCAACTATCCCGCGGGGTATCGCGGCGTGCTCGGCGTGGCGGCGCAGTGCTCCGGCGCCGTGACCGCCCCCGACTGCCCGAGCCCCTACGGCCTGGCGCGCTTCAGCAACCGCAACGCCTCGGTGGACGTCGTGGCGCCCGGGGTGGACATCATCTCCTCGGTGCCCCCGTGGGTGCGCCAGGGGATGGTGTCCCCGGGGTACGCCGTGAAGGAAGGCACCTCGATGGCCGCGCCCTTCGTCGCGGGCGTCGCCGCGCTGGTGTTCGCGGCGAATCCCGGTGCCACGCCCAGCCAGGTACTGCGGCAGATCAAGAACACCGCCACCGACATGGGGCCGCGGGGCCGCGACGCATCCACAGGACACGGCCTCGTGAACCCCCGCGCCGCGGTCACCCTGCCTCTTCCCGCCGACGATCCCCACGAGGCCAACTCCGACATCGCCGCGGTGCGGCGCGTGGCGGCCATCGTGCCCCCGGCGACACGGAGCGCCTTCATCGACGTGGACGACGACCCCGTCGACGTGTACCCGGTGACGGTCCGCGCGGGGCAGGTGCTGCGGATGTCGGCGCGGTCGTCCACGGCGCGCCTGCGCATCTCGTACTGGCCCCCCGGCACCCGGACGATCACCTCCGGCCGGCCCGCCGCCACCACCCGGCGCGCATCGGGCGCACCATCGCTCTCGGCCACGGCGTCCCGGTCAGGGCGTGGCTACGTTGTGGTCCGGGCCGCTGCGGGGCGGGGCGCCTACCGGCTCGTCCTGCGGCGCGCGCAGTGAACGCACCCGTGATGGTCATCACGGGTGCATCGGACGGCATCGGCGCGGCCGTCGCGCGCGCCGCGGTGGCCGATGGCTGGCGGGTGGTGCTGGCGGCGCGCCGCACGCAGATGCTGGAGGCGTTGGCCGATGAGCTCGGCGGCCCCGCCGTGGCCCTGCCCGTCACCTGCGACGTGACCGAGTGGGATCAGGTGGAGGCCATGGCCGCGGCTGCCGTGCGGGAGTACGGGCGCATCGACGCGGTCATCGCGAATGCGGGGTTCGGCGCGCGGCGCGGCCTGCTCGGGGAGACCCCCGCGTTCTGGCGCGAGATGATCCTCACCAATGTGTTCGGGGCCGCCATCACCCTCCGCGCCTGCGTGCCGGCCCTGCGCGCATCCCGTGGGCATGCGGTCCTGATGGGGTCGATCTCCGGCCGGCAGGTGGGCACCGGGTCGATGTACTCGTCGACCAAGTGGGCGGTCACCGCGATGGCCGAGGCCGCGCGGAAGGACCTCCTGGGCACCGGGGTGCGCGTCACGCTCATCGCGCCGGGCGTCGTGGACACCGCCTTCTACGACGAACCGCCGGGCGGGGAGCCGCTCGTGGTGGACGATGTCGCACGGGCCGTGATGTTCGCGCTGGGGCAGCCGTCCCATGTGAGCATCAGCGAGATCTACATGCGCCCGACAGGGCAGGAGTTCTAGGCTGCGCCCGTGACCGACCGCGCCGTGCGACTGCGCCTGGATGTGGACATCCGGGGCGATGATGACGTGGGCCTGGGCGCCCTCCGATCGGGCCCTCCGGGCCCGCCGGTGCGTGACGGCGAACTCGCCGTGGTCCTGGTCACCGAACTCGCGCGCGTCGCGCTGGCCGCGCTGCCCGACGGGCGTCGTGCCCCG
>CAZPAT010000228.1:0-2426 GCA_964584485.1 uncultured Bifidobacterium sp. | reverse complement strand
ACTGCGGCCACTGCACCGATGGCGAGAGGGTGGATTTTCACAGGGGCTCCCTTCGAGTTTTTCGACCCGTCAATAGGCTTAACCTACGGCGCGGCTCGGCTGCGCAGGGCGCCTCCAGCCGCGCTATCCATCGACCGGGGGGTTCCGCCCATCCGAACCCCACGGGACCGGCACACGCCTCAGGTGGTGGTGATCAGAAGTGCGAGAGGGCGCGTAGCGCGTCGGCCACGGCGTCCTCGTCCGATTGTTGCTCGCCGCGCACAGCTGACGCTCCGCCACGGAGCCCGACCAGTATCGGCTCGCCAGTGACCTCGAGAAGACTGACGAACGATTGCCAGCCATCCGGGGAACCGCCGGCGATCCCCAGCTCGGCCGCGCCCTCCGGCCAGAAGACGTCGTCGAAATGCAGAACGACCTTGTCGAGGGTGCCGACGCCAAGGCGTTCGATTGACCTGCGCACCGAGCCTGGCAGGGGCGGAGTGAAGCGGACCGCATCACTCTTCAGCACCCCGAGGGGCAGCGTGCAGATGGCGTAGTCGGCCTGGATATCTCCGCCTGACGTCCGGACCATGATTTCGCGACTGCCCCAGTCGACCTCCCGGACGACATGGCGGCGGCGGATCATCAGGCCGGTCGCAAGGGGCGCAAGGAGTGCGGCCATCCCCGTTGAGGGCAGCGCTTCACCACCGAGGAGGTCCGCTCCCTCGCCGATTGCCTGCGAGGAGAGGGTTTGCGCTGCCCGCCCGAACTCCTGATCGACTTCGCGATCAATTACCCACTGCCCGAGAGGATCCTGCAGATCGACGCCGGCAGTCCGCTCGCCACGTTCAATGACGCGCTGCAGGGACCAACCGGGAGACGATTGACCGAGGCCGGCGGTGACCGCCCGCTGGAAATCGTCTTCGGCCCGATCCACCGATGCAGGAGCAACCCGGGCGCCTGAGCGCGCATCGACCACTACCCGCGTGTCCCAGCGCGTTGGCACAAGTCGTGCACCCGAACGGCGGGCGAGCGCAACCAGCGGATTGCTCCGCCGACCGGTCACCCATGCCGCTCCAAGATCGACAGGTGCGGCGATGTCATCGGCCGTCCAGACGCGGCCCCCGATCCGGTCGCGTGCCTCCAGGATGGTGACCTCAAAGGCAGACCGGAGATCCCTGGCTGCGGCAAGCCCCGCGGCACCTGCCCCAATGATCACGACACGCGCGGGGCCACCGCCCGAGAGTTGGCGCACGACTTGTGCCGCCCGCTGGCCGGAGAGAAGCGCGCCCTGCACGAGCGCCGGGTAATCAGAGGAGGTGGCCTCGCCTGCGAGCAGCAGACGACCGCCGATCGGTGCGGCCAGTAGGGCACGATCATCAGGCCGCGCACCCGGTACGAGCGCGGAATACGCGCCGCGTGCGAATTCATCGCCGGCCCACCGGGTGATGCGCGTGTTGCGCAGCGCCGGGAGGGCACGCACGCGGGACGATCGTGTGGCGGTCATGCCGCCCGCGCATCCCGCGACCGCGATTCCGGCGACGGCCGATCCGGCGACACCCATGAAGGCACGACGGGTCAGCACCCGTCCGGCGCCCTCAAAGATTGACCTGCCGACTCAACGTGCGCCCATCGCCCATCGGGCGGTAGATCTCGCGGAAGTCGAACTCGTAGTCGAAATCGTCCCGCTCGACCTTCAGAGCAGACTCCAGCTCGAGCCCGTGGACGATGAGAAGTTCCTCTTCGTGCCGCGAGGCCTGGATGAGGCACATGCCCGAGGGGGCCCAGATCCCGGAGCCTCCCCAGAACTCTGCGCCTGAGATGGGATGCCGGCCAACTGCATTGCATGCAACCGTCCACAGCTGGTTCGTCGCCGAGAACGCCGGGATCACCGTGTCCCAGAGCAGCCCGTAGTACTCATCGGTCCGCCTGTTGAGGCCCGGGTAGTCGCGCACCGACGCCGCCCGCCACGATGCCAACTGCACGATGAGGTTGACCTCGTCGAAGTACTTGTATTCGCGCAGCAGATCCTGGAAGAGGTAGTCGTAACAGGTGGTGAAACCGGCGACGATTCCGCTCACGGGCGAGCGGACCACCAGGCGGTCGTCACGCCCGCTCTCGGTGAAGCGCTTCTCGATGCCGGGCAGGAAGACCTTGTCGTAGGTCGTCGCGTCGTCGAGTAGATCATGCGACGCAGCATCGGCGACGAAGAACGTCGTGTTGCGAAAGAGCCCACCGGTGCCGCGCGTGATGTTGTTCATCACCACAAGGCGGAGAGGGCCCCCGAGTCGTCCCCGGACCTCCTGCTCCAGCCACCCAAGGTGGTTCTCGGTGACGGCTTCCTCCATATAGGGCAGGCAGTCCGGGCCATCCCAGAAGTACCCGGACAGGCAGAACTCGGGGAAGACCGCGATGTTGACGCCGTGCTCGATGAAGACATCGAGGGC
>CAZPAT010000227.1:0-2430 GCA_964584485.1 uncultured Bifidobacterium sp. | reverse complement strand
ATGGTGCCCTCGGTGCGCCTGGGCACCATCGGCCGCACCGGCCCGCTGGAGGACGAGCCGCTGCGCATCCTGACGTTCATCACGAACGAGGTGCAGAAGGGCGACTCGGGTGGCCCGGCGGTGGATCGCAATGGCCGGGTGCGCGGGATCGTGCTGATCAAGCGCGCCGCGGGTGGCGGAGCCATGGCACCCACCGAGCAGTTGCTGCGCGTGCTGGGGCGCGCGAACGTCCGTGGCTGGGAGGGGCGCACGCAGTTGACCTACCGCGAGGCGCTCGACCGGTTGTCACGCTTCGACCTGGACGGTGCCCGCGCCGACCTGCGGCGCACGCTGGCGAGCTACCCCGGCCATGGGTTCGCGGGGCACGAGATCGCCCGCATCGGGGACCTGCGCGAGGCCCGCCTGGCCCTTGCCGGCGAGCCGTGGTACCGCGGCGGCCTGGTGGCCGCGGGCATCACCGCGCTGCTGATCGCCGCGGTGCTGGCCGTGCTCCTGTGGAAGGCCGTCAACCGTGCCCCGGGGGTGCTGGGGCCACGCGACCGGAAGGCACCCTTCGACCAGGACGCCGATCCGCGGGACGACCCCTAGGGACTAGGCGGCGCCGGGCTCGGCACGCCCCTCGAGGTGCTCGGCGAAGAAGGCCTCCATGGCGCGGTAGGCGCGCATCCGGTTGGCGGGCTTGGCGAAGCCGTGGCCCTCGTCATCGGCCACGATGTACTCCACCGCGATGCCCCGGTCCTCGAGCGCCTGCACGATCTGATCGCTCTCGTGCTTCGTGACGCGCGGATCATTCGCGCCCTGGATCACCATGAGCGGCGTGGTGATCGCATCCACCCGCGACAGCGGGGAGCGCGCCCACATGTCCGCACGGTCGGCCTCCACCTCGGGATCACCCACGAACCGGTACCAGGTGCTGGCGAGAAACGGCCGCCAGTAGTCAGGGAACGACCGGACCAGCGTGACCAGGTTGGACGGACCCACGAAGCTGACGGCCGCGCGGAACCGGTCGGGCGTGAACGTGACGCCCACCAGCGTGGCGTAGCCGCCATACGAGCCGCCGTAGATGGCGATTCGGTCCGGATCGGCGACGCCCTCGGCCACGGCCCAGTCCACGGCGTCCATGAGGTCGTCGTGCATCTTCCCGGCGAACTCACGCTCCGCCGCATGCATGAAGTGCTTTCCGAAGCCCGTGGACCCGCGGTAGTTCACCTGCAGGACTGCGTAGCCGCGGTTGGCCAGGAACTGGGCCACGCCGTCGTAGCCCCAGGCGTCACGGCTCCAGGGACCGCCGTGCACGTAGAGCACCATCGGCAGACCCGTGGGCGCGAGGCCACGCGGCACGGTGAGGTAGCAGTACATCGTGAGCCCGTCGCGCGTGGTGATCTGCACGGGGCGCATGGGCGAGAGCTCGTCGGGCGAGAGCCAGGGACGCGGACGGAAGAGGAACTCGTGCTCCCCCGTCTCACGGTTGAACAGGTAGGTGGCGCCGGGGTCCACGTCGCTGTCGAAGGCCACGGTCCAGACCGTCTCGTCGGCGTCGCTGCCGGTGATGCGCGGGTCGCCGTCCGCGATCTGCCGCACCTTCTCGAAGTCCCGGCCGAAGCGCTCGTCGAAGGCGTGCACCACGAGGCGGTCGCGCAGGTACGCCGCGCCCAGCAGCGTGCGGTCCCTGTCGCTGATGATGGGCATTCCGAGGTCGGCCACCTCGTCCTCGTCGAGCACCGTCTCCGCACCGGTGGCCACGTCGATGGCCACCAGCCGCGAGCGGTCGCTGCCGCGGGCGCTGCCCACCCACATCACGTCCCCATCGGCATCGAACCCATAGGGCTGCCCGCCGTCCTCGTTGTCGAACTCCGCGAGCACGCGGAAGTCGTCCTCCTCGGTGTCGCGCACCAGCAACTGGTAGTCGCCGGTCGGCGTCTGCGCATACGCACCCCGCACGGCGCCATGGCGATCGGCCACCCATCCGATGATGTTGCCGGGGTTCTCCGCCACGCGTGTGAGGGCGCCGCTGGCCAGGTCGAGCCGCTCCACGTCGAACACCGAGCGGTCGCGCCGGTTGGTGCTGACGATGATCTGCCCCGGCGTGGCCCTGGGCACCGACACGATGCTGGCCCGCACGCCGTCGAAGGGCGTGAGATCGCGGGCCGTCCCGTCACCGGGGACGTCCACCATCATCACGTGGTGGTTCTCATCCCCGCCCTGGTCCTTGCTGTACAGGATGTGCTTCGAGTCACGGGTCCATGAGTAGCCCATCACCCCGCGGTCGGTGTCGCGGGTCACGGGCACCGCCTCACCGCCCTCGATGGGCCGCACCCACACGTTCAGCAGGCCGTCGAGCGGCGCGAGCCACGACAGCATGGAGCCGTCGGGCGACGGCTTGGCCAGGGCGCGCTCGGGGTTGTCGAAGAACTCGCCGAGCGGGATGAG
>CAZPAT010000226.1:0-2432 GCA_964584485.1 uncultured Bifidobacterium sp. | reverse complement strand
TGCTCGCGTCCAGCAGGTCCTGCGCGCGGATGCCGATGCGCGCGGCCTTGTCCATGTACGCGGGCCCGATACCGCGACGCGTGGTGCCGATCGAGAGCTTCCCCAGGCGGATCTCGCTCTGGGTGTCCAGCTGCACGTGGTAGGGCATGATCAGGTGCGCGTTGCCCGAGATGCGCAGGTTCGAGGTGTCCACCCCGCGCTCCTCGAGCTGGTCGAGCTCCCGCACCAGCACGAACGGGTCGACCACCACGCCGTTGCCGATGATGCAGGTGGTGTCGGGGTAGAGGATGCCGCTCGGGATGAGGTGCAGCGCGTACGTCTGGTCGCCCGCCACGATCGTGTGCCCGGCGTTGTTGCCGCCTTGGTAGCGCGCGACCACGTCGCTGCGCTCGGCCAGCAGGTCCACGACCTTGCCCTTGCCCTCATCGCCCCACTGGGCGCCGATCACCACCGTCGCAGGCATTCCCGTCTTTCGCTGGCTTGCATCCATGCATGGAACGGCCCGCGTTGCCGCGGGCCGGGAACGGCCGGGATACTAGGCGAACGGGGTAACCGTGACGGCCCATGTGGCCGCGCATCGGGCGCGGTCCCCGTGGGCCGTCGGCAGGCCATGGCTGGACGGGCCCTCGCCACCCGGGTAGCAGAAGGCCGCCTCGGGGGAATAGAAGGCCCTCGTCAGCCGGCCGTCGATCTTCGCGAGGTAACTCAGTTGGCCCCGCTCGATGGCGACGACGTCGTCCGCGACGGTGGCGGAGTCGATGCTGATCGCCCCGGTCATCATCAGATCACCCCCTCCCGGCGGGCCAGTGCCGCCGCCTCGGTGCGGTTGCGCGCCCCCAATTTACGTTAGGCGTTCTGCAGGTGGAACTTCACGGTTCGCCCGGAGATATGCAGCGCGCGCGCGATGGCATCGTTGCCCTGGCCGCGCGCGACGAGGGCGAGGACCTCGATCTCGCGCGGGGTGAGTCCCGATGCACCGCCGCCGTCGGCGCGGACCGGTGCCGTCATCAGGCCCTGGCGTGCCGTCGTGATGATGCCGGGCAGCTGGTCGATGGGCGTGGACTTGGGCACATAGGCCCGGGCCCCGAGGTCCAGTGCCTGCTGTACGTGCCCGTTGTCCCAGATGCGCGAGAACGCGATGACCGTCACGGCGGGGTCGAGCGCCGCGACTGTGGCGATGGCATCGAGCACGTCGTCGCTGCGCAGCCACGGCTCGGCGATCACGACCGGACAGGGTGTCGCCTGCCATCGGGTGACCAGTTCGGCGCCGCGCGAGACCGTCACGTCCACCCGCAGCGCCGGATCGCGGCCGATCAGGTCCGCGAGGGCCGATACCCAGAGCGGGTATTCGTCGAGCAGTGCGACTCCGGCCACGTGGATGCCTCTGCTTCCGGGGAGTGAAAGCGAAGGATGCCGTAAGCATGACGGGTCGCCCGCTGCCGGGCTGCCGATGGCCGGGGAAAGCCCTACCTATCCGAGCATGCCCGCCTGGGCGGCCCGGTGACTGGCCTCCGTCCGGTTGTGGACGCCCAGCTTGCGGTAGACATTCGAGAGGTGGAACTTCACGGTCTGCTCTGTCACGAACAGCGCATGCGCGATGTCGGCGTTGGATTGTCCGCGGGCGGCCAGGCGCAGCACCTCGCGCTCGCGCTCGGTGAGCAGCGACGACCGCGAGGTCGCTCCCTGCCCGGCAGGCCGCACCTCGGCACCGGCCACGACCTGGCGGACCAGCGCCGGCAGGTCCTCGAGGTCCGTGTCCTTGGGCAGATGCGCGGCCGCGCCGGCAATGCGGCTCTCGGCCGAGTGGTCGTCGTCCCACATGCGAGACAGCGCGATGATCGCGATCTCCGGGTGCTCCTGCGCGATCCGGGTGATGCACGACACGCCGTCCCCCGACCTCATCCATGGCTCGATGATCACCACGTCGGGAGCCGTCTCGGTGATCCGCTGAAGCAGCGCCGCGCCGCTCGATGCGGTCGCGACCACCTCCAGTGATGGTGAGCGGTCGATGGTCTGGGCGAGGCCCATCACGTGCGCGGGGAACTCATCGACGATCGCCACGCGGATGGGCTGTTCGATCCGAAGGTCGGTCGGTGTCTGCGTGCGGGGCATGATGCTGGTCATCGGGGATCCTCCGGGCTGGACGAAAAGGCATGCACGTCGCAGTGAAGCGAGGTGCGGGCCCGGGCAAAACGACCGCTGGGGCGGGGTTACCTGTCTCTTCGGACAGGCACCCTCGGGCGCTGCGCCCGACGCGCGCGGAGGGGGGTACTACCGGCCGTCGTGGTCGGAGGCCAGGCTTGCGAACTTGGCGTAGGTCCCCATGAACGCCAACTTCACACGGTCGGTCGGCCCGTTGCGGTGCTTGGCCACATTGACCTCGGCGATGCCCTTGCTCTCGCTGTCGGGCTCGTAGTAGTCGTCGCGGTAGA
>CAZPAT010000225.1:0-2440 GCA_964584485.1 uncultured Bifidobacterium sp. | reverse complement strand
CGGAGCTCATGCGAGGCGTCCGCGACCAGGCGCCGCTGCGCCTCGGCCGACGACTCGAGCTTGTCGAGGGTGCCGTTGAACACCCGGGCGAGGCGGGCGATCTCGTCGTCGCCCACCACGGGAAGCCGCCGTGAGAGGTCGCCAGCGTCGGCCAGTTCCTCGGTGCGCGCCGTGAACGCGGTGACGGGCCGGAGCGCACGCCCCGACACCACCCAGCCCAGGCCCGCCCCGGCGGCCACTCCCGCGCCGGTGACGATGAGCAGGATGATCCCGAGGCCCTTGAGCGCCGACTGCACCTCGTCAACCGGTCGGGCGAGCTCGATGGCCACGCCGGTCGCGACTGGGGCGGTGATGCCGCGCAGGCTCACGCCCTGGATGTCGGCGTCCCAGAAGTAGGCGCGTGCCGACCCCGCGGCCACCTCGCGGTCGCGCTCGGTCACGGGCAGGCGCACATCATCGGCGCGTGCGCGGGCGCTGCGGCCTCGGCGCTCTCCCGAGCCCTCGGAGAGATCCGACGATGGGGTGACGATCTGCGAGTAGACCAGCGGGCCCCCGAAGCGCTCGCCGCGCCGGAACTCACCGCGTGGGGGGAGTGCCCGGGCGTTCAGGCCCCGTTCCACCAGAGTGCGCAGCGAGGAATCCACAGTCGCTAGCAGCCGTGCACGGACGGCTACGTAGCTGGCCAGTGATGCGACCGCCACGGCCACCGCCACGGCCACGGCGGCGGCGATCGCCACGCGGCGGCGGATACTCACTGCTCGCGCAGCACGTAGCCAACTCCGCGCATGGTGTGGATGAGTCGCGGCTCGCCGTCCTCCTCGAGCTTGCGCCGCAGGTACCCCACGTACACGCCCAGCGAGTTGGACGCCGGGCCGAAGTCGTATCCCCACACCCGTTCGTGGATGACCGTCCGCGTCAGCACCACCCGGGGGTTGCGCATGAACAGCTCGAGTAACTGGAACTCGGTGCGGGTGAGTTCAATCGCGCGCCCCCCGCGATCCGCGGCATGCCCGGCGAGATCGAGGGTGAGGTCGTCGAACCGCAGCACGCTGGCCTCGTCGCCGGTCTGCGACGCGGAGCGCCGCAGCAGGGCCCGCAGGCGCGCGAGCAGCTCCTGCAGGGCGAAGGGCTTCACCATGTAGTCGTCGGCGCCCGCGTCCAGGCCGGCGACGCGGTCGCCCACGGCATCGCGCGCGGTGAGTATGAGGACGGGCGTGGCATCGCCGACCGCGCGCAGGCGGCGGCACACCTCGATGCCGTTCACCCCGGGCATCATCACGTCGAGCAGCACGGCGTCGGGCGCGCGCTCGGCCAGCATGGCCAGCGCATCGTCGCCATCCGATGCGAGCTCCACCTCGTAGCCCGCGAGGGTCAGGGCACGCCGCACGGCGGTGCGGACGGCCTCCTCATCGTCGGCGACCAGGATCCTCACGTCATGAGTGTGCCGAACGGGCGAGGCGTGCGTCGGGTGCCGCGCCCGTTCGGCGCCTGGTCGGCGGCCAATGCGATAGGGGTTATCGTCACGGCCGCTGCGGCGGCATGTGACCGCGGCGGCCGTGGCCACCCGGGCCGTTGCCGTTCACGATGTCAGCCGCCATCTGCTTCAGCTCGGCATCGGTCTTCTGCGCGCCGCCGTGCGGAGCACCCAGCTGCTTCAGGGCCGTGGTCACCGCGGTCACCACCGCAGCGGTATCCACGCCCTTCTCCTTGGCCACGTCGGCCGGCGACTTGCCCGCCTCGCGCGCGGTGTGCAGGGCATCCTCCGAGACGCCCAGCGCCTTCACCAGGGCGTCCTTCACGGCGCCGCCGCCGGGGCCGCGACCGTGGCCGCCGCGCGGGCCACCCTTGCCGTCCACCATGTCGGTGGCCCTCTGGGTCGCCTGCGCATCGGTGAGGTTGGCGCCCCTGTCGGAGGCTTTCATCGCCTTCGCGACCGTCGCGACCAGGTCCGCCTTCGCAACGCCCTTGGACTCGGCCAGCTGCGCGAGCGTGGTGCCCTTCTCGCGGGCGTCATGCATCTGCCCCCCGGTCACTCCGAGCAGCTTCTGCACGGCCTGGCCCACCTCATGCATCCCGCCCCCGTGGTGGCCGCCGGGGCCCCCGTGGCGGCCCACGCCCGGAAGGGGCGCGCTCGCCGCGCGCTTCAGCATCTCGTCGGCCTGCTCCTGCGTGATGCGCCCGGATGCCACGTCCTCCTTCAGGCGCTGCTCGAGGACGTCGGTGAATGCCCCCCTGACGTCGGCGGCGCTCACCTGGTCACCGGTGCGGTTCGAGAGCGCGCTCGCCAGGTCGCCGGCCGGGTCGTCCTGGCCGCCGGTCGCGGCGAAGGCCCCTGCGAGTCCGCCGCCCACGAGCATGCCGACGGCGGCGAGCCCCGCGATGCGCTTGTTCCTGGTCTTCACGTCCGTCCTCCTGCGTTGGTGGTGCCTGACGAGGACGA
>CAZPAT010000224.1:0-2442 GCA_964584485.1 uncultured Bifidobacterium sp. | reverse complement strand
CGGTGCCCGCGTGCACGATGAGCTCGCACGAGCCGTTGCCCACGGCGATCTGCCCCGGATCGACCGCGTGGCGGTCGGCAAGCGCCTCGCGCAGGGCCCGCGCAGCGCCATCGGGATAGCGGTTCAGGCCCTCCAGGCCGGCGTCGATGACGGCCTTCACCTCGGGCAACGGGGGGAACGGGCTCTCATTCGAGGCCAGCTTCACCACCGACGACAGCCCGTAGGCGTCCATCACCTCGGCCATGGTGAGGCCGGGCTCGTAGTGCGGGATGCCCGCGATGCGGTCGGAGGTCCGGATTGCCATCGCGCGGCATGATCGCACGCCCGGCCGGGATGCGGCGCGGGGACGCGCCGGGGCCGGCGGTAACCTTGCCCCGTGCCTGCACTCGACTCGAGCGCGGCCCTCACGCAGGAGGTCCAGATCGACCTCTTCCAAGGGCCTTTCGACCTGCTGCTCACCCTGCTGCTGAGGGATGAGGTCGACATGCTCGAGCTGCCGCTGGCCGACCTGATCGAGGAGTCGGTCACCCCCGGCAGCGACGAGCGCTGGGAGATCGACGCCGCGAGCCAGCTGATCCTGCTGCTCGCCGCCATCGCCGACCTGAAGGGGCGGCGGATGCTGGGCGAGGACGTGGAGGACGAGCCCGACCTGGACGCGCTCGCCATGCGCGAGGCGCTCGTGGCCCGGCTGGTGGCCTATGCGCCGTTCCAGCGGGCCGCGCAGTGGCTGGCCGAGCGCCTGCGGGCGGCCCAGGGCCCGCGGTACCGGCGGGTGCCGCCCGGCACCGCGGCGCCGGTGCCGGTGCGCGACGACCCGGCACGGCTGCGCGCCGCCATGGAGAAGATGGTGGAGGCCCCGCCCGCCCCGTCGCTGGAGCACATGGGGGTGCGCCGCCGGCCGCTGCCCGAGCTGCTCGGCCGCCTGCGGGAATCGCTGGCGCGCCTTCGCGAGGTGTCGTTCGACCAGATGGTGTCGGACTGCGACCGGCTTGAGGAGGCCCTCACCCTCCTGGCGGCGCTCGAGATGGTGCGTCGCGGCGAGGCGGAACTGCGGCAGGACGTGCCCTTCGGCGACATCCTCATCCGGGGCACGCGCGCATGACCGAACTGGCCCGCACGATCGAGGCCCTGCTGTTCATCGCCCCCGAGCCGCTCGAGGTGGCGACCCTCCAGGACATCACGGAGGAGTCGCCCGCCATGATCGCCCGCGCCCTGGACGAGATCGCCGCCCGCCATGCCGCGGACACCGGGCTGGAGCTGGCCGAGGTGGCAGGCGGCTGGGCGCTGCGCACGCGCGCGGACCTGGCGCCGGCATGCGATCGGCTACGCGCCCGCCCGCGTGAGGACCGCCTGTCGCCCGCCGCGTTGGAGACGCTCGCCGTGGTGGCATACCTCGAACCCGTCACGCGGCGCGAGGTGGGCCGCCTGCGCGGGGTGGACGTGGACAGCACGGTGGGCAGCCTGCTCGACCGGGGACTGATCGAGGAGGCCGAGCGTCCGCAGTCGGGACCCGTCACCTACCGCACCACCACGCTGTTCCTCGAGCGCTTCGGACTGGCGCGGCGCGGCGACCTGCCCACGCTCGAGCGCTTCGAGCTGACCGGGCCCGAGGCGCAGGCCCTGCGCGCGCGGCTGCAGCAGGCCGACCTGATCGCGGAGGCCGAGACCGGCGATGGCTGAGATGCGCGTGCATCGCGCCCTGGCCCAGGCCGGGGTCGCGAGCCGCCGCGCCGCCGAGACGCTGGTCGCCGAGGGCCGGGTGACCGTGAACGGGGACGTCGCGGCGGTGGGCCAGGTGGTGCGGGACGCGGATGTGCTGGCCGTGGATGGCCGCACGGTGCACGCCGAGCCGATCCGCACCTACATGCTCAACAAGGCGATGGGGGTGGTGTCCACGGCATCCGACCCGGAGGGCCGCCCCACCGTGCTCGACGGCCTGCCCGATGACGTCCGCCTCTACCCCATCGGGCGGCTGGACATCGACACCACCGGCCTGCTGCTCATCACCAACGATGGCGACCTGGCCCACCGCCTGATGCATCCGCGATCGAAGGTGCCGAAGACCTACGAGGCGCTGGTGGAGGGACGGGTATCGTCCGCATCGGTGCGCGCACTCCGGAACGGCATTGAACTTGATGACGGCCCCACCCAGCCGGCGCGGGTGGAGATACTCGACCGCCAGGCCCCCGGGGGTACCTGGCTGCGCATCGAGATCACCGAGGGGCGCAACCGCCAGGTGCGCCGGATGTGCGAAGCCCTGGGCCACCGGGTGCGGCGACTGGTGCGCACCCGCTACGGCGGGCTGGGGCTTGGACGGCTGAGGCGGGGCGAGCACCGACTGCTGACCTCCGCCGAACTCGCGCGGCTGGCCGCGCAGGCGGGAATGACCCGGTGAGCGAGCGCATTCGCGCCATCCGCGGGGCCATCACGGTGCCCGTCGAC
>CAZPAT010000223.1:0-2444 GCA_964584485.1 uncultured Bifidobacterium sp. | reverse complement strand
TGCCGCGGTAGGTGGATGCCGACGCCCATGCGGTGCGCACCAGGTCGGCCACCGTCAGGCCCGAGGCGGCGATGGCCGCCTTCAGCGTGGCCACCTCGGCGTCGCCCACCAGCGCGTGGTCCACCGGCGGCACCGGGTCCTGCCAGATCAACTGCTCATCCGGCACCTCCGGCCCCACGTAGCGGGCGATGGGCCCCATGTCGCGGTGGGTCAGCTTGAACCACGCGCGGGCGAAGGCGTCGGCAAAGGCCTCCGGGTCCTCCAGGAAGCGCCGGCCGATCTTCGCGTACTCCGGGTCCTCGCGCAGGGCCATGTCGGCCGTGGTCATCATGGGCGCATGGCGCTTCGACGGGTCCTGGGCATCCGGCACGACGTCGGCCAGCGCGCCGTCCTTCGGGTGCCACTGCCACGCACCCGCCGGGCTCTTGGCCAGTTCCCACTCGGTGTTGTACAGCAGTTCCAGGTAGTCCATGTCCCACTGGGTGGGCGTGCGGGTCCACGCGCCCTCGATGCCACTGGTGATGGTGTCGTCGCCGTCACCCGAGCCGAAGGTGTTCCGCCAGCCCAGCCCCTGCTGCTGGATGGGCGCGCCCTCGGGATCGGGCCCCACGTACTCGTCGGGGTTGGCCGCGCCGTGGCTCTTGCCGAAGGTGTGGCCGCCCGCGGTGAGCGCGAAGGTCTCCTCGTCGTCCATCGCCATGCGGCGGAAGGTCTCGCGGATGTCGCGCGCGGAGCCCAGCGGGTCGGGCTCGCCGTTCGGACCCTCGGGGTTCACGTAGATCAGGCCCATCTGCACTGCGGCGAGCGGGTTCTCCAGCTCGCGGTCGCCCGTGTAGCGCTGGTCGCCCAGCCACTCGCCCTCGGGACCCCAGTAGATGTCCACCTCGGGCTCCCAGATGTCCTCGCGGCCACCGCCGAACCCGAAGGTCTGGAAGCCCATGGACTCCAGCGCGCAGTTGCCGGCCAGGATCATCAGGTCGGCCCATGACAGCTTGCGGCCATACTTCTGCTTTACCGGCCACAGCAGGCGGCGCGCCTTGTCGAGGTTGGCGTTGTCGGGCCAGCTGTTCAGCGGCGCAAAGCGCTGTCCGCCGGTTCCCGCCCCGCCGCGGCCGTCAGCGATGCGGTAGGTGCCCGCGCTGTGCCAGGCCATGCGGATGAACAGCGGTCCGTAGTGGCCGAAGTCGGCCGGCCACCAGGGCTGCGAGGTGGTCATCAGGTTCTCGATGTCGGCCTTCACCGCACCGAGGTCGAGGGTCGCGAATTCCGCCGCGTAGTCGAAGCCCTCGCCCATGGGGTCTGCAGTGGGAGGATTCTGCCGAAGCGGCGCCAGATCCAGCTGCTCGGGCCACCAATCGCGGTTGGTCATTCCGGCGCCCGCGCCGGTCACCGGGCACTTCGCGTCACTGCTCACAGGGCTTCCTCCGGGTTCATCGTCGGAACGCCCTGAACGGTAGCCGCGCCGCCCGCAACCGGACGGGCGAACGGTCCCGTCAGTCGCCTTCCCCGTGGGCATCGCCCCCCGACATCCCCGGGGTCTTCTCGAGCCCGGCGATCAGCTGCGCCTTCTCCTCGTCGGTCAGGTTCGCCGTGGCGTTGTTGCCGAAGCGCGTGAAGTAGGCCGGAGGCATCGATCCGTCGCGGATCACCTCGATGGTCTCGTTCGCGTCGCCGGGATCGGTGGCGAACTGCGAGTAGTTGACCTTCCCGCGGGCCTCGTCGATGTGGTGCTGCACCGCCCACGATGTCGGCGCGATGTCCGCGTACCACGGGTAGTCCACCTCGCTCGAGTGGCACTGGAAGCATGCGCGCACCATCAGGGTGCGCGTGGCCTCGTCGTGCCACGTGGGCTCGCCCGTGACCGGTGGATTGGAATGGTCGCGTCCGTAGGGCACGGCCTGCATCAGGCCGAAGCCCACGAGCACCACGGCGATCCCCGCCACCACGGCGGTGCGGGCCTCGCGGGGCGCCTGCACAGCACCGGAGCGGCGGCGGGCAAGGACCTCGAGAACCACCCACCACACGGCAAGGGCGAGTGCCGCCATCGCGATCATCCCGGGGAGGAAGCCGATGAGCGCACCGAAGACGACCCACAGGACCACGAGGACGGCGACAGCAGCGGCAAGGACGGGGTGGCGGCGTATGGCCGCCCAGCGGGAGCGAACAAGAGTCATGCCGCCACGCTGGCCACGCGGGGAGCGGGCTTCCGGACCCTGGACCAACCTTTACCCGGCGCGGCCGCGCAGAGGGCGGTGCGCCGCGACGGTCGGTTGTCCCGTCCTTAACGCGGTCGTGTCCTACGCGACCGGTAACCCCGCTACCGTACTGCAACGGCTTGAGCGGACCCTCGCTCTTCGAGCGATCCCCCGCTCGCCGGCATGGAGGACATCTCAGTGACGACAAAGGAAGCGCCAGCGCGCCTGCTCAGGGGCGGCGGCTCTTTC
>CAZPAT010000222.1:0-2485 GCA_964584485.1 uncultured Bifidobacterium sp. | reverse complement strand
TCGGCGCCACGCAGGTTCGCCCCGATGCAGTCGGGGTAGCAGGCGGGGGGCTGCATACCGCCGGCCGTGGCGGTGGCAGCGGCGTCGGGGCTGCGGGCCCCGCGCTTCCGTGCCGCCGGCGCCTCCTGCAGGCGTGCGTCGCGCAGCACCGCGCTGCGCAGGTCGGCGTGCGCAAGGTTGGCCCCGCGCAGGTCGGCGCCCGTCAGGTTGGCCCCGCGCAGGTCGGCGAATCGCAGGTCGGCCTTTCGCAGGTTGGCCCGGCGCAGGTCACCGTGGTGCACCACCCTGCCGCGCAGTTTCGCCTCCACGCACTTCGCCCCGCGGGTCAGCGAGCAGTAGCGGGTCGCGCCGTTTGCGGAGTAGCGGTAGACGCGGTCCCACGTGCCGGAGCGGGGCCGCGCGTGCGCGCGGGGGCTCAGGGCCAGCGCGTCGTAGACCATGGGTGCCGACATCGCCGGCTGCTCGCCCACCGCCTTCACGTTCGCCTGCGTCACCGAGTCGGTGATCTGAGGGTTCGCCGTGGTGCCCGCGGTAGCGCCTCCCGTGGCCGTGAGGGTCACCACCAGCGCGGTGGTGATGGCCGTCCGCATCAACTCACTCCCGCCCACGCCTTGGTGCGCCCGAAGGAGTTCTTCTGGGCGAAGAGCGGATTGCTCGTCGACTTCGCCGCGCGCGGGTTGCGTGGGATGCGTCGGACGATCACCAGCTCGATGTCGGTGAGCTTCGGCATCTTCTTCGCCTTCTTCAGGTAGCTCACCAGCACCAGGCGTGCGTTCTTCCTGCCCTGGCCCGAGATGTCACCGGTGGTAAAGCGCATCTCCTTGGCATTGGGCCAGGAGATGACCGGGGCGTTGAAGTTCTTGCCCGTCAGCTTGCGGTAGCCAAGCGTGGAGCCGGACTTCTGGGCCAGCGACACCTTGGTCCTGGAGCTGCGGTAGATGACCGACAGCTTGGTGCGGCACCGGGAGGTGGCGTCCTGGAAGATCCGGATGCGGCTCACCACGCGGTATGCCTTGCGGTTCCTGTCCCAGCGGATGGTGCGCTTCGCCTGCTGGTAGAAGGTATCCGTGCAGGGGCCTGCGACAGGCGTCGCCGCTGCCGCCCCACCTGCGGCTGCGCCGGCATCCTGCGACCGGTAGGCCAGGAGCCCACCTGCCGTGGAGACGAGTGCGGTTACCTGACCTCCCGGGGCCACGCCGAGCGTGGTGGCATTCCCCGGGTCGCCGACGGGAACGGCGGTAGGCGCCTCGGGCTGGTTGGCCGACGTCCACCTGCGCACGATGAATTCGGCGGAGTTGGTCGCCGGGTTCGCGTTGACCTGCCCCGCGGTCGTGTTGCCCGCGGAATCACTGCCTGTGCTGAAGCCACCCATGTCGCTTGACGAGAATGCCCAGGAGGTGGGCCAGGAGGTCTGCCAGCCCGCGCCGAACCACGACGCACTGGTGAGGGCCGAAATGGGCGCTGCACCCCCGGCAGGCCACTCGGTCGCCAGGATGAGCGGCGACCCGCCGGGGCGCCCCACGGGCGCGCCGAAACGCACCTGCTCACGTGCCGGCAGGGTGACCGCAGTCGACCAGCTCCCGCCCACGTGCTGCCAGATCACGCTCTGCGCGCTGCCTTCGGTGATGCCCCAGAGGGTCGCGGTGCCCGCCGGGTCGATTGCGAGCAGCGGGCACGTGAGGTCGCAATAGGCCCGGTTGATCCGGGCTCCGGGCATGTAGGTGCCCGACCAGCTGAGATTCGAGATGTTCGCCCGGGACGACCACGCGTATGCCTCGGAAATCCCATCCGCCCGCCCGGCGACCGTAGCCGTTCCGCCCGCGTCCATCACCATCGAGATGTACGCGGTGGATGTGTCCGCCACATCGCTCAAGGGCCCGGTAGCGCCTCCGTTGCTGAGCCGGGCCGCGCGCACCTCCCACGTACCCGAGCGGGTGGGGTGCCGGGTGGTGAAGGCGACGACACCCTCGCCCCCGGGGCCGGCAGCCACCCGGAAGTCACTCACGTTCGGGTACTGCGGGAAAAATGGCTGTGCGCCGGTCCACTGCCCGTTGTAGTACGCGGTGTAGAGCTTCTGGTCTGTGGCATTGATCTCGTCCCGCCACACCACATGCACGCCTCCCGCGGCGTCCATTGCCGTGCGAACCGTGGTCCGCGGCGACACGCCCCCTGAGATGGCGGTGGCAGGGGTCCACGTGCCCCCGACCAGTCGGCGCGCCACGACCTGCCCGGATCCGTTGCCGAGCGGCGCCACCCAGACCGCCGTACCGATTCCCGCCGCGTCGTACGTCATCGACACCGCATTGTTGGCACTCGCGGTGGCGCCCAGGTTTTCAGGACCCGCGAACGAAAGGCCATTCGCAGACGTTGCGGTTGCCGCCGTGACGGCGAGCGCAGTGGCAAGGGTCATGATTCGACGGTGCGCCACGATCAGCTCACCCCCGCCCACGCCTTGGTGCGCCCGAAGGTGCTCTTCTGGCCATAC
>CAZPAT010000221.1:0-2527 GCA_964584485.1 uncultured Bifidobacterium sp. | reverse complement strand
CCTCCCAGCCGGTCTTGCCGGCGGTCTTCGTGGCGCTGGCGCCGTCGCCCACCCACTTGTCGAGGGCCTCCCAGCCGGTCTTGCCGGCCGTGACGGTGGCCGAGCCGACGTCCTTCGCCGCGCCGGCGGAGTCGCCGACCCAGTTCTCGAGGGCTTCCCAGCCGGTCTTCTTGGTGCTCATCTCGTACCTCTGCGCGGCGTCGTGATCGGGGACAGTGCGTGCCCGGGCGGGCGACGCTTTGCATCATACGTAACTAATCGCGGCCGCGCGCAAATCGCGCAGCTGAGTCCGCTGCCTCCACCAGGGCGCGGTATGAGGCCAGGCGCTCGGCGTCCACGGAACCCTCCACCGCGCACCCGGCATCACCCATGTGCCGGCAGTCGGGAAACCGGCACCCTGCGGCGGCAGAGGCGATGTCGGGGAACCCCGCCGCGATGTCGTGGGGCGTCATGGGGGGCAGCCAGAACGACCGGACGCCCGCGGTGTCGATGACTGCTCCTCCGCCCGGCATGGGGATCAGTCGTGGGTCGGTCGTGGTATGCCGGCCGCTGCGGAGTCGTTCCGACACCGCGCCCGTCGCGCGCGGGACCCCGGTGAGCGCCGTCGTGAGGGTGGACTTGCCCACGCCCGAGTGCCCGGCCAGCACCGCCACGCGATGACCGATCAGGCCGCGGACCTCGCCGACCAGCCCGGGGTCGAGGGCCGATCCGACGACGACGCGATGGCCCGCAGCGCGCTGGCGGACCGTGACCTCGGCCACGGCCTGCGCATCGTGCGGACGATCGGCCTTGGTCAGCACGACCGCGAAGTCCAGCCCCCCTGCCACCGCCGCCACCGCGTAGCGGTCGATCAGGCGCGGCACGAGGGGGGGCTCCGCCACGGCGGCGACCACCATCAGGAGGTCGGCATTGGCCACCACCGCGCGCACGCGGCCACCGCTGCCCACCCGCTCCAGCACGGTGCGGCGCGGGCTGATGCCGCGGATGATTCCCTGCGTGCCCGAATCGTCCAGCGTCACGCGGTCGCCCGCCACCAGCGGCCCACCGGGGAGGCGCGGCGCCACCCGCACCTCGCGCGTCACGCCGCCGTCGTCCACCTCGGCAAGCGGACCGGCCACGCGCAGCACGAGGGGCGCATCCGGCGTCAGAGGGCGAGCAGCTCCTGCGCGGTGAACAGGGCGTGGAGCGGAGCCCCACCGAGCTCGGCCTCCACGGCCGCGCGGCCGCCGTCCTCCTCGCGATCCACCACCACCAGCGCCGCGACCACCTCCGCGCCCGCCGCGCGGGCGCGCTCGAGGGCCGTCAGCATGGAGCCACCGCTGGTCAGGACGTCGTCCACGATGGCGACGGGGGTGCCCTCCTCGACGAACGGGCCCTCGATCCAGTGCTGCAGGCCGTGCTTCTTGGCCTCCTTGCGCACGAAGAACCCGGTCCAGTGCGTGCCGTCGGCATAGGCGGCGGCGCTCACGGCGCAGACAAGCGGGTCGGCGCCCAGCGTGAGCCCGCCCACCGCGCGGGGGCTCGCCGGGGCGAGCATCGGATATGCGAGGCGCCCCGCGAGGTGCGCGCCCTCGGGGTCGAGCAGCACCTGCCGCACGTCGAGGTAGTAATCGGACCGGCGGCCGGAGGCCAGCACGACCGACTCGCGGAACAGGGCGCGCTCGGCCAGCAGGGCGCCCAGGCGGTGGCGTTCGGTGTCGTTGCTCATCGGCGGGCACCGTACCAATCACCATGGGCGTCCACCCGCCTAGTCTTCCGCGGGTAGGCGACCCCGGAAGGTGCATGCGGTGCAGGTCTCACCAGAGCCCACTCCCAACCCGAACGCGATCAAGTTCACGCTGGATCGCCCCTCGACCGATGGGGGTGCGCAGACGTTCCGGGAGGGGTCCGACCCCGCCCACTCGCCGCTGGGCGCACGCATCTTCGCCCTCGGGGACGTGACCAACGTGTTCGCCACGGCGGACTTCGTCAGCGTCACGAAGACCGATGGCGCCGACTGGTCCGACCTCGGCCCCAAGGTCGTGGAGGCCATCGAGGCGCACTTCGGGGATGGCGCCGCGTGAACACCGCCAGCGGTGTCTTCTTCACGTGGCTGCTGGGCCTGATCTTCGTGGTCGGGGGAGTCGTCTTCCTGCTGTTCCTGGGGGACAACAACCTGCTGTTCGGGCTGCCGTACCTCGTCATCGGACTGCTGCTGTGTTACGGCGCCTGGCGCCTGCAGAAGTCGGCGGCGAAGAAGGCGCGCGAAGACGCGGAGGCCCTGGACAACGAGGCCGTCCCACCGCCCCCGGCCGACTAGCCCGCCGCCCCCGGTGCCAGGCACGTAACCGTTCCCGCACCCGGGGTTGCCCCGATGTCAGCGGCGTAACCACACCCGGGTGCCAGGCACGTCACCGTTTCGATGAACGGTTACGTGCCTGGCACCGGGGTATGGGTCAGACGATGCCGGGCAGTGCCGCGAGCGCCTCCGTGGCGCGGGCGAGCTCGGTCTCGTCCACGTCCAGGTCCTGCATGTCGCCGTGGAGGA
>CAZPAT010000220.1:0-2562 GCA_964584485.1 uncultured Bifidobacterium sp. | reverse complement strand
CGTCGATGAGATGGCTCTCCGCGCCACCGGCCCGCGCGACCTCCACCAGGCGCTGGGAGTTGGACGAGTTCTGCGATCCGACCACCAGCACGAGCTCCGCGGTGGTGGCCTCCACGGTCGCCTTGACCGCGTCCTGGCGGTTCTGCGTCGCGTAGCAGATGTCGCTGGAGGCGGGTGACTGGAGCGCCGGGAACCGGCGCTTCAGCACGGCGATGATCTCGGCCGTGTCATCGAGCGACAGCGTGGTCTGGGTGGTGAGCGCCACGTTGTCGGGGTCGGGCACCTGCACGGCCTCGGCCTGGGCGACGTCCTCCACCACGATCACGCGGTCGGGCGCCTCGCCGCGGGTGCCGATGACCTCATCGTGCTCGGCATGGCCGACGAGCAGCACCGTGGCCCCCTTGCCGGCATAGCGCCGCACCTCGGCGTGCACCTTGCTGACCAGAGGGCACGTGGCGTCGATGACCTCCAGGTCCCGCGCGGCGCAACGCTCGTAGATGTCGGGGGCGCTGCCGTGCGCGGACAGGACGATCACGCTGCCCTCTGGCGCCTCCTCAGGGGTTTCCACGAACACCGCGCCCTTGTCGGCCAGGGTCTTCACCACGTACTGGTTGTGCACGATCTCGCCGCGCACGTATATGGGCGCGCCCCGCTCGCGCAGCAGGTGCTCCACGGTTTCGATGGCGCGGTCCACGCCGGCGCAGTAGCCGCGCGGGGAGATGAGGTTCACGGATTCGGTCACGGGCGGCAGGGTAGCGCGGCGCGCCATGGCGTGGCACGTAGGATGCCCCGCGTGACCGCTGACGACCGAGATGCCGCCCTCGACCTGGCGCTGCGCGCGGCGCGCATCGCGGGGGCGCAGCTGCTGGCCCGCTTCGGGGGGCCCGCCGAGGGCGTGGTGGCCAAGAGCACGTCAACCGACCTGGTGAGCGACGCCGACCATGAGGCAGACGAGACGATCCTCGGAATGATCCGCGAGGAGCGGCCCGATGACGCAATCCTGTCGGAGGAGTCGGGCGAGGCCGTGGCCGGTACCACCGGCATCCGGTGGCTGGTGGACCCGCTCGATGGAACCACCAACTACCTGTGGGGCTACCCGCAGTGGGCGGTCAGCATCGCCTGCCACGACGAGCACGGTGGCCTGATGGGCGTTGTGCACGACCCGCTGCGCGGCGAGACCTTCAGCGCCGTGCGCGGGGGTCCCGCGCAGATGGACGGGCGCGATCTCGTGCTCGCGGGGTCGGACGACCTCGGGCAGGCCCTGCTCGGAACCGGCTTCGGCTACGACGCCGTGAGGCGGCGCCGGCAGGCGGCGCGTCTGATGGGCGTGGTCCCGCACGTACGCGATGTGCGCCGCGGGGGGTCGGCGGCGCTCGACATGGCATGGGTGGCCTGCGGACGCCTGGACGCCTACTACGAGTTCGGCGTGAACGCCTGGGACGTCGCCGCAGGCGCGGTGATCGTCACCGCCGCCGGCGGAACGGTGCAGGACCTTCCCGTGGGCCCCGAGGGCGCGCCGGGAACACTGGCGGCGCGACCGGGGCTGGCCGACCCGCTGCGCGCAGCGGTGGACGCCGCCGCACGCGGCATCGAGTAGCCGACCACTCCCGGACGGCCCGCGCTCCGTCACGGCAACCCCGGTGCCGGGCACCGGGGTTGCCGTGACGGGGGATGCTCCTGCCTAGGCGGCGCTCTCGCGGTAGAGGCGCCGGAGGACCGTCGGCAGGATGCCGCCGTTCCTCAGGTAGTTCATCTCGTTGGGGCCGTCGATGCGCGACTGCACCTGGAACTGCCGGCCATCGCCCAGTTCCACTGTGAGCACGGCACGCGGCTCCATGGTGTCCAGCCCGCGGATGGAGAACGTCTCGTGCCCGGACAGGCCCAGGCTCTCGACGCTCTGCCCCTCGAGGAACTGCAGTGGCAGCACGCCCATGCCGACGAGGTTGCCGCGGTGGATGCGCTCGAACGACTCGGCGATGACGGCGCGCACGCCGAGCAGCGCCGTGCCCTTCGCGGCCCAGTCGCGGCTGGAGCCCGAGCCGTACTCCTTGCCGGCCAGTACGACGAGCGGCACGCCATCGGCCTGGTACCGCATGGAGGCGTCGTAGATCGGGATGATGTCCCCGGTGGTGACGTGCTCGGTCCAGTTGCCCTCCTTGCCACCCGCCAGCGCGTTGCGCAGGCGGATGTTGCCGAAGGTGCCGCGCATCATCACCTCGTGGTTGCCGCGGCGCGACCCGAACGAGTTGAAGTCGCGGGGCTCCACGCCCTTCGAGATGAGGTACTCGCCGGCGGGCGAGTTGACCGGGATCACGCCGGCGGGCGAGATGTGGTCGGTGGTGACCGAGTCGCCCAGCACCGCCAGGGCGCGGGCGTGGTCGATGTCGGTCACGCCGGGGGCCTCGGGCGTGAGGCCGTCGAAGAAGGGCGGCAGCTGCACGTAGGTGCTGTCGGAATCCCAGGCGTAGGTGTCACCGGCGGGAACCGGGATGGCGCGCCAGCGCTCGTCGCCGTCGAACACCGACGCGTAGTACTCCCTGAACAGCTCGGCGTCGATGGTGG
>CAZPAT010000219.1:0-2563 GCA_964584485.1 uncultured Bifidobacterium sp. | reverse complement strand
ACCACCGACTATGCGCTGAACAAGGTGGCCCGCATCCAGGGAGTGGACGTCCTCAACGTCAACGAGCTGGCGATCGCCCTCAAGCCGTCGGTGCTGCCGGGCGAGCGGCTGGAGGTGCGCATCATCCGCGAGGGCCGCGAGTACGACCAGGGCGTGGGCTACCTGGACGACGGCACGATGGTGGTGGTGGAGGGCGCGCGCTCCATGGTGGGTGGCGACCCCATGGACGTGGAGGTGACCTCGGCGATCCAGAACCCCTCGGGCAAGATGATCTTCGCCCGCCTTCCGGCCGCCACGCAGTGAGGACCGGCGCCATCGTGGTGGCCGCGGGCTCGGGTGAGCGCCTGGGCGCCGACGTGCCGAAGGCGCTGGTGCGCGTGGCGGGGCGGCCGATGGTCGCATGGTCGGTGCGCGCGCTCGCGAGGGCGTCGGACATCGCGGCCGTGGTGGTCACGTGCCCACCGGGGTGCGAGCGCGAAATGGCGGCGGCGCTGGGGGATGGGGTGCCGGTGCACGCGATCGTGCCCGGCGGCAGCAGTCGCCAGCGATCGGTGGCGGCCGGAATCGCCGCGCTACCGGGCGATGTCGAGGCCATCCTCGTGCACGACGCCGCACGGCCGCTGCTCACGCCCGCGTTGGTGGATCGCCTCACCGCGCGCGTCACCGATGCCTCCGGCGTGATCGCCGCGGCGCCGGTCGCGGACACCCTGAAGCGGGCGGGTGCGGGCGACGTGGTGGACGCAACGGTTGATCGCGCGGGCCTCTGGGGTGCGCAGACACCGCAGGTATTCGGTGCGCGCGTGCTCCGCGCCGTGTTCGCCGATGCCGGCGACGCCGAACTGGATGCCGCCACCGACTGCGCCGGCATGGCCGAGCGGCGGGGCGTGCCCGTGCGCATGCTCGACCCCGGGGCCCCCAACCTGAAGGTCACCACGCCCGCCGACCTGCGCCTGGCCGAGGTGCTGCTGGGTGCGGGCCGCATCACGTAACGTCCCGCGGCGGTGCTGACCGACTACCACCTCCACCTGCAGCCCGATGGCCCGGAGGCCCGCGCGGCCGATGGCCACCGCTGGGAGGCTGCCGGCGGGCCCCGGTCGGTCGCGTGGATCACGCGCTACGTGGAGGCCGCACGGGCGCGGGCGGTGGAGGAGATCGCGATCACCGAGCACGTGCACCGGTTCCGGGAGGTGGCCGACTGGCACCCGAATGCCTGGTGGCGTGCCGAGGCCACGGAGGACCTGGCGGAGCACTGCGCGGCCATCGGCCGCGCCCGTGATGACGCCGGGCTTCCCGTGCTGCTGGGCATCGAGATGGACTGGATCCCCGGGCGGGAGGACGACATCCGCGCCCTGCTCGCGTCCCAGCCGTTCGACATCGTGCTCGGGTCGGTGCATTGGCTGGGGGACCTGGCGGTGGATCACCCGGACTACCCCTGCTGGGATGCCCTGGGTGCCGAGGAGACCTGGGGCCGCTACCTCGATGAACTGGGCGAGGCCGCCGCGAGCGGCCTCTTCGACGTCCTGGCCCATCCCGACCTGCCCAAGGTCTTCGGCACGGCCATGCCCGCGGCGGTCGGGGCGCGCCGCGATGAGGCCATCGCCCGGATCGCGGAGTCGGGCGTGGCGGTGGAGTGCTCGTCCGCGGGCCTGCGGAAGCCGTGCCGGGCCCTGTACCCGGACCCCGACTGGCTCGCCGCCTTCCGCCGCGCCGGCGTTCCCGTGACCCTCGCGAGCGACGCGCACCGGCCCGAGGATGTCGCACGTGACTACCCCACGGCCGTCGCGGCCCTGCGCGGTGCGGGCTATGAGACGATCACGCGGTTCCGCGGCCGCGAACCGGAGCAGGTGGCCATTCGATGGGCATGAGGGTCGGCATGGGTGTGGATGCGCACCGCCTCGAGGCGGGCGTGCCCCTGGTGCTGGGCCTGGTCGGCATCGAGCACCCCGAGGGCCTCGCCGGGCACTCGGACGGGGACGTCGTGGCGCATGCGGTGTGCGATGCCCTCCTCGCGGCCGCCGGAGGCCCCGACATCGGCGTGCTGTTCCCCTCGGGCGCGCCCGAGTGGGCGGGCGTCACGGGCACGGCGATGATCGCGCACGTGATCGGCGTTCTCGGTGAGCAGGGCGCTGTCCCGGTGAACGTGCACGCGGTCGTGGTGTGCGAGCGCCCGCGCGTGTCACCGCACCGCGCCGCCATGGAGCAGGCGCTCACGGCCGTCGTGGGCGCCCCGGTGTCGGTGCACGCCACCACCACCGACCGCATGGGCTTCATGGGCCGCGGTGAGGGCATCGCATGCCAGGCCGTGGCCCTCGTGGAGGCCCCGTGAGCATCCGCCTGCACTCCACGCTCACGGGCCGGCCGGAGCCCGTCGCCCCTGACGCCGATGGGGTCATCGGGATCTACGCGTGCGGCCCCACCGTGTACTCGCGCATCCACATCGGCAACGCCCGCCCGTTCGTGGTCTTCTCGGTGCTGAAGCGCTACATCGAGCGCCGCGGGCAGCGCGCCCGCCTGGTCATCAACGTCACCGACGTCAACGACAAGATCTACGACGCCGCGCGGG
>CAZPAT010000218.1:0-2590 GCA_964584485.1 uncultured Bifidobacterium sp. | reverse complement strand
CCCACGTAGTCGTGCATGCGGTCGGCGAGCGGGAAGATGCTGACCACCTTGCCGGTGCGCGGCGCGTGGATCACGTTGCCGTCACCCATGTAGATGCCCATGTGGCCGAGGTTCCGGAAGAAGACCAGGTCACCGGCGGCCAGCTGCTCGAAGGGAACCTTGGGCAGCGCGGCCCAGATGTCCCATGTGCTGCGCGGGATCGACTTGCCGATCTGCTTGTAGGAGAACATCGAGAGCCCGGAGCAGTCGAAGCCCGCGGGCGTGGCGCCGCCGTAGCGGTACGGCACGCCCAGGTACTGGGTGGCCACCTGCACCACGCCGGCATTGGGCTCGGCCGACGGCAGCGGGCCGGTGGCTGCGGCCACCCCGCGCATCTTGATGCCGATCGCGGAGAGGAACGGGGCATTCACGATCAGGTTGGGCTTCATACCCAGCTTCCGCTGCATGCGCTTGGTGGCGTTCTGCGTGGCGCGGTCCCAGCGACCTGTGATCCGAATGCGCTGCCCCTTGGAGCGAAGCTTGCGCTGGTACTTCTTCATGAATGACGAGCGCGTTCGGGGGCCCACCAGGGAGACGGGGCCGGAGGGAACGGTGACCGCAGGCGTGGCAGGCGTGGCGCCATCGGCGGGAGGAGCGGGGGCGGGGGCCTGGGAGGCAGCCGGCGGAGCCGATGCCGTGCTGGTTCCCGGCAGCGTGTCGGGAAGGGGCGTCGCCGAGAGCGTCGCGCCACCGGCAAGCGGGAGCGTCAGTCCGAGGAGGATCGCCGCAGTGCGAAGTCGCACGAAGGGGGTCCTCACGTTCTGGCGTGCCGCGATAGCTGGGGCTCCTGCTCGACTGCGAGGACATCGTGCCGACGCGCGTGTTCAGCGCCGTTGGTCCTGCACACGATGCGGTCACCGTAGGCAGCCCTCGACGCGGGCACAAGCCTTTCCGGTGCCTGTTATCCGCCAAAATCGTGCTGGGATTCGCCCCCTTCCCCATGCGAATGGGAAATCCGGCGGGGACAGCCGTCAGACGGGATTTACATTCATAAAGGCGCTCTATGCGGGAAAGAAGGAGTCCGCAGCATCGCCCCACGCGACGCGTGCCGGGGGTGCCCTCACCCCACCTTCGTGATTGCCGGCGGCACCCATGTGGACGTCATCGAGCCATTCGGTGGCGGCAGGATGCTCGCCGCCGTATCGCTGCCCGGCGTCGGGTAGTAGATGCGCAGCATCGGGCGGATCTGCGGGGTGGGAAGCGTGCGCCCGTACACCTTTTGCAGGTATGCGGTCGAGGGCGTGGGCAGCCAGTTGGTGGCGGGCGCGCCCGCGGGCAGCGAGGGCCCGATCCACAGGGTCACCGATCCATCGGCGTTCCGCGCCAGGCGCCCCGACGTCAACTGCTGCGACCCCAGCTGCGACACCGGCTGCACGGCCCCCCACCACAGGTCCCCGCTGCCCTCTTGCAGGTCCACCACCGGGCCCGGCGTGCCATCGGGCCCCTGCTCGGGCACCCCGCCGCCGGCCTGCCCGCTGGGCGGCGTGGGCGACACCACCTGCTGCCAGGTGGAGGAGATGCGGAAGGTATAGGTGGCCTTCGCGCCCGAACCATTCACCACCGGGCTGCTGGCCACGTAGTAGGGGGTGTTGGCCGCAAGCCCGTAGGCCGCCGCACCGCGCCCGAACATGATCGCGGTGCTGGCCACGGGTGCACCGCCCCAGGTGGGCATGCCCACGGTGACCGTGTTGGCGCCCGCATCCACCGACCGCACGCGCGTATTGGCGGATGAGTAGGCCGTGTTCAGCACGCTGGCCTGGGTGATGTACGGCGCCGCCGACTGGCTGGGGTCGGTCTGGTACACGTGCACCGACCAGAAGCCGCGCGGATTCCCCGACCGGTTGTTGACCGTCGGGGGGATGGTGCCGTTGGCCGGGAGCGGCTGCCCCTGGGTCCATGCCGCGGGGAACGTGACGGCGTAGGTGCCGTCTCCCGTCAGCTGCGTGGCACTGGTGCCATCGGTGTTGTTGATCTGGGCATATACGGCGTCGAGCGGAACGTTGGCGGAGCCACCTGCCTGCACCACCACGGACCGGAAGAGGTAGCCGACGAACGTGTTGGGGTATGTACCGATGTCGTCGTTGAGGAACGTCCAGTAGTTGGTGGACGCGTTCGCCCCGATGACCGACTGCAGCGCCGCCACGGCCGCCGCGCCCGTCTCATACCCAGCCTGGAGGGCGGCGATCTGATCCTGTCCCCAGTTCGACGGCACGCGGTAGCCGGTGGCCGTGAGCCCCAGGGGTCGGAAGCGCGCGAGGGCCCGTGCCTGGCCCCATGATGGGTTCTGGTAGCGCCGCCGGGCGTTCGCCTGCGGGACCACCCACGCAGGGAGCGCACGGAGCGACGTGCCGCCGAGGCCGGTGGTGCGCGAGGGCAGGGGGTTCAGCGCCAGCGACCGCCCCGCCTGCGCGAAGAAGGCCAGCGCGCTGGTGGGGGCGTTCTTCCACTTCTGCGCCCGCTGCGACTCGGCCGCCGTGGGCGGGTACGAGAACGTGGTCGGGTAGATGGGTGCGTTGCCGTTGGCCTGGAACTGGTCCAGCGTGTTCAGCGC
>CAZPAT010000217.1:0-2600 GCA_964584485.1 uncultured Bifidobacterium sp. | reverse complement strand
TGCGGCGCCTGATGACCACGCCGGTGCAGGACGTGGTGTTCCAGACCATGGCCACGTTCACCGACATGGCGGCCATCCGCATGGGCCTGGGCCCGCGCGGTGAGGAGGACTTCGACCTGCCGCAGGCGGGGCTGGCCATCGAGTCGTTGCGCGCACTGCTGGCGGTCACGAACGCGATCATGGGCGAGGAGGCGGCAAAGCCCTTCGCCGAGCCCATGGCCCAGCTGCAGATGGCCTTCGCCGAGTTGGTGGAGCAGGCGAAGAAGGCCAAGGACGAGGGCGGGGACGCCGCGGCGCCGTCGGGCGCGGGCGACGCCGCCCCGCCGCCGCCGGGTGCGCCGGGTAGCGCCCAGGGCGGGGACCTCTGGACGCCGGGCGGCCAGGGGCAGGGCGGCAAGCTCTGGAAGCCCGGGGACAAGGTCTGACCCGGGTGGCCGACCGCCAGGCCGAGATCGGCGTGTTCGGGGGATCGGGCTTCTACTCGTTCCTGCAGAACACCGAGCAGGTGGAGGTTCCCACCCCCTACGGCGACCCCAGCGGTCCCGTCGTACTTGGTGATGTCGGGGGTCGCAGCGTGGCGTTCCTGCCCCGCCACGGGCACGACCACCAGTACCCGCCGCACTCGATCAACTACCGGGCCAACGTCTGGGCCATGAAGGAGCTGGGTGTGTCGCACATCATCGGGCCGTGCGCATCCGGCAGCCTGCAGGCCGACATCGGTCTCGGTGAGTTCGTTGTGTGCGACCAGTACGTGGACCGCACCAGCGGGCGGCGCGACACCTTCTACGACGGCCCGCAGGCCACGCACGTGAGCGCCGCCGATCCCTACTGCCCGTCCATCGGCCGACTGCTGGTGGAGGGCTGCGAGGAGCTGGGGATCCCCGTGCACGATGGCGGCACGGTCGTGGTGGTGCAGGGTCCGCGGTTCTCCACCCGGGCCGAGAGCCGGTGGTTCAACCAGATGGGCTGGCACGCCATCAACATGACCGCCTACCCCGAGTGCCATCTGGCCCGGGAGTTGGAGATGTGTTACGCCAACATCTCGCTCATCACCGACTACGACGTGGGGCTCGAGGGCATGCCGGGTGTCGCCCCGGTGTCCCTGGCCGAGGTGTTCGAGGTCTTCGGCCAGAACAACGACCGCCTGCGTGACCTGCTGTTCGCCGTCATTCCCCGCATCCCGTCAACGCAGGACTCCTGCGGCAGTGCCCTCGATGGAGCGGTAATCAGCGGGCACTGATCCTGCGGCGAAGCCGCAGGAACTGGACGCGCTGTCCCGCCTCGTGCCCGGCCAGCACGAGCGGGGCGGCCAGCAGTGCACCCAGCGCGGGTCGGCCGCCCATGCGCAGGCGCGCCGTCAGGCGCGTTCCGCCCGCCTGGGGGGCAAGCACGTAGGAATACGAGGTGCGCAGCCGGCCGCGGGCTGAGCGCAGCACCATCACGAGCGCGCGGTCCTTCACCACCTGCGCCACGACCAACGGTGGGCCGCCGAACGTGGACGCCGCCAGTTCATCCCCGGGGACGATCCGCTGCAGCTCGGGCACGATGCGGTCGGCGGACGCCTCGCCGCCGTTGTCGATCCGGTCGACGCCGTACCAGCCGGCCCGGCCGGCGCCCATCTGCGCCAGCCACGGCCAGACGGCATCGGGCGCGGCGGGGAACCACGCCGACAGGGTGCGCGTGGCCACGGGCGCACGCACCAGGCGGTCGCCCGGCAGGAGCGGGCCCGGCTGGCGCACGCCCCGTGCCAGCCCGGCCAGCGCACCGGCCAGCGCGGCGGCGGCCACGGCGGTGAGGGTCCTCGTCACGGGGCGCATTATGGCCTGCAATGGGGGCGTCTGCGCCGTGACGTCTGGTACAAAGCCCCGTCGCACGCGGGGGCCCCGTCCCCACGCGCGCGTATGCCCGGCGACTGCTGCCGGGCCCGTATCCCTAGACCTGGAGGCAGTCCTTGGCCGACTTCCTGTCGGACAACAGTGCATGGATTGCGCTCGTATGCGGGCTCATCGCCATTGCATACGGCCTTGGTCTCGCGGCATACATCCTCAAGCAGCCTGCAGGCAACGAGAGGATGCGCGAGATCGCCGGCGCGATTCAGGAGGGCGCGAAGGCGTACCTCAATCGTCAGTACGCGATCATCGGCGTCGTCGCCGTGGTCCTTTTCCTCCTGATCGGCTTCCTCGGCGGTGCTGTTGAGTCTGCGCTGCTCGGCTGGAAGGCCGCGATCGGGTTCCTCATCGGTGCCGTGGCCTCTGCTGCGGCCGGCTTCATCGGCATGAACGTCTCGGTGCGTACCAACGTGCGCACGGCCGAGGCGGCCAAGGGCGGCCTCAAGCCGGCCCTCGGCATCTCGTTCAAGGGCGGGTCGGTTACCGGCCTGCTGGTGGTGGGCCTTGGACTGCTGTCCGTGGCCGGCTACTTCCTCATCCTCGGCGGCGACGCCGAGGCCGTGGCGCCCTTGATCGGTCTCGCGTTCGGTGGCTCGCTCATCAGCGTGTTCGCCCGTCTGGGCGGTGGCATCTTCACCAAGGGTGCCGACGTCGGTGCCGACCTGGTCGGCAAGGTCGAGGCGGGCATCCCCGAGGATGACCCGCGCAACC
>CAZPAT010000216.1:0-2629 GCA_964584485.1 uncultured Bifidobacterium sp. | reverse complement strand
CGCACCTCGCCCACCGTCTCCATGAGCCGCGACAGCCCCTCCAGGGCGTAGTACTCGCACTGCACCGGCACGATCAGGCGCGTTGCCGCTACCAGCGCGTTGATCGTCACCAGGTCCAGCGACGGCGGGCAGTCGATGAACACGTATGGGTATGTATTCCGCACTTCCGCAAGCGCATTCCGCAGGAGTCCATCTCGCCCCGGGCGCGACACCAACTCCACGCCGGCGCCGGCGAGGTCCGGGCCCGAGGGCACCAGGTCCAGCCCCGGCACAACGGTGGGCATGACGACAGAGGGAACCCCGACGCCATCCAGCAGCACATCTGCCGCGGTGAGCGCGTTCGGTGGCGGCCGCTCCCCGCCCAGCACCCCGCTGGTGGCGTTCGCCTGCGGATCGGCATCCAGCAACAGCACGCGGTGACCCGCCTCGGCCAGGCATGCGGCGATGTTCACCGTCGAGGTCGTCTTGCCGACCCCGCCTTTCTGGTTCGCCAGGGCGTAGATCATCCCAGGGGCCTCTTGGCCGCCATCCCCGGGCGTCGCGGATAGCGCACGGGGGTATCCGTGGCCTTCTCCCACAGAGAGAAGTACCTGCTCACACCGGGAATCGGTGCGGCTTCGCGGTCACCCGCGGAGGACATTCCGAGTTGCTTCGCCGCACCGGCGGCGGCGGCCTGGTCATCAGCGTCGCGGCGCCCCCGCCAGGCCACCAAGTGACCCCGCCGGGCCAGAAGCGGTGCGGCCAGTTCGAGCACCACGGGCAGGGGGCCAAGGGCCCGTGCCGTCACCACGGGGTGCGCGTCGCGCTCCGCACGGGCCAAGGTCTCGCTGCGATCCGCCACGACGCGCACATTAGGGAATCGGGCCGAGGCCCGGACGAGCCACGCCGCCTTCCGGCGCTCGCTCTCCACCAGGGTCACCGGGACATCCGGGAGCATCGCGGCCAGGGCCAACCCGGGGAACCCACCGCCGCTGCCAATGTCCAGGAGGGCGGGCGCCTCCCGTATCTGGTCGATGAGGAGTCCGCTCAGCGAGTCCACCGCATGCAGCCAAACGGCGGCGTCCATGTCCCGGACCGCCGACAGGTTCTGGGGCTCCGCGAGCATGTCCTGCAGTATTCCCACCAGCGCATCCGCGACCGGAGCGGGAACGTCCACTCCCATCGCCGTGCACCGCTGGCGAAGGAGCTCAGCGGCGTGTTTCACGTGAAACCCCCGGGGCTCGGGATCCGCGGCCCGCCCGCGTCCGTTTCACGTGAAACGGACGCGTTGCCTAGGCGCCCGCGGCCGGCACCACGACGATGCGTCGTCGCGGCTCCTCGCCCTCGCTGCGGGTCTCGACATCCCCACGGTCGGCGATCGCCATGTGGACCGTACGACGGTCGAGCGCGCTCATCGGCTCCAGCTCGATTTCCTCGCCGAACTCCACGGCCTCGTCCGCCGCCTTGTGCGCGAGCCGTGCGAGCAGCTCAGCGCGACGTGCCCGGTACCCACCGGCATCCACGAGAACGCCGCGCCTCTGGCCGCCGGGCTGGCGTCGCACCGCCTGGGCCGCAAGCAACTGGACCGCGTCCAGCACTTCACCGTCCCGGCCGATGACGGCATCGAGGTCCTCGCCCTCGATCCGGGCGACAAGGCCACCCTCTTCGCCATCAGCGATTTCGACCGTCGCGGCAACGCCGAGCCCCTCCAGCGCGGCCTCCACCACGGCCTTGAGTGGACTGCGTCCCGGATCCTCGCTCACTTGCGCCTCTTCGGTGGCTTACGGCGGGCAGGCCGTGACGGCCCCCCGGATACCTTTTTGCGGGTCGGCGGCTTGCGCTTCTTCTTGCCCGATGCCGACCCACCCGCGGGTGCGGGCGGCGCGTCATCCTGCGCGCCCTCCGCGCCATCGCCTGATGCCCCGCCCTCGGGCTGCTGCGCAGCCGCGGGCTGAGGCGGGCCCTCTGCGAGGGCATCGGACTCCGCCTCCGCGGCCTCGGCCTGCCGGCCCTTCCTGCGACGCGGCAACGGCTTGGTGCGGACCTCCACATCCTCCGTGGACACGGCCTCTCCGGCGGGCGGGGCGGGAGCATCTCCCTCGCCGTCCCCCTCCGCGTCGGCCTCATCCGTGGACCCGGCCTTCGCGGGAACCGCGCCCAGGAGCGTGCCGCCCTTGGCCTCGATCTCCGCCTCGATGCGCCGCTTCAGCACCAACTGCTGGCCGGCGGTCCACAGGTTGGTCGTGGCCCAGTAGATCACGAGACCGGCCGGCACCGGGAACTGGAAGATGAAGAACACGATCCCGATCGGCAGCAGGCGCATCAGCCAGCGCTGGTTCCTGCTCATCGTCGCCGTTGCCGAGAGCTCCGTCGAGATCAGCTGCGACACCGCGTAGACGAGGATGAGGGGCACCACGGCCCACCCGATCTCGGTCAGCAGCTTCGACACATCCGGGACCACGTACATGAACGACAGGTCGGTGCCGTCCGCGAAGTCCTGGCTCCTCAGCGTGTAGTACAGCGCGATGAAGACCGGCGCCTGCAGCAGCAGGGGAAGGCAGGAGCCGAACGGATTGACGTCGTTCTCCTTGTAGAACTTCATCATTTCTTCCTGCAGCTTCTGCTTGTTCCCCTTGTACTTCCGCTGCAT
>CAZPAT010000215.1:0-2657 GCA_964584485.1 uncultured Bifidobacterium sp. | reverse complement strand
GAGGGGGCGGACCAGCGTGCCCGACGGGTCGCTGACCGCGACCCCGGTGCGCGCGCGCCCGAGGTCGAGGGCAAGCGCCTTCATCCGGCCGACGCCCTCATCACCTCGGAGGCGTGCGCGATGGCCTCGGGCATCCGGGATGGGTCCTTGCCCCCCGCGCGCGCCATGGCGTCCTTGCCCCCGCCGCCGCCATCCACCACGGGCGCCACCTCGCGCATGACGGCGGCCGCCGACAGGCCCGCGGCCACTGCCGCGTCGTCGAAGTTGGCCACCAGCATCGCCTTGCCATCGGCAACGGCGCCCAGCACGACCGCCGCGCCGGGGCCGACGGCCTGCTTCACGCGGTCGGTCACCTGCAGCAGTTCATCCATGTCGGCGGCCTCCACCTGGGCGGCGAGGACGCGGGCGTCACCGGCGGTCTCCGCACCGGCCGCGACGGCCTGCACGTCCACCCGGCCGGAGCGGGCGCGCTTGAGGTCGGCCTCCAGGGAGCGGATGCGCTCATCGCGCGCCGCGACCTCCGCCGCCAGCGCGGCCTCGCGCTCGCGCAGGTGCTCCAGCGCCGCGAGGCCGGTGAGCGCCTCGATTCGACGGGTCGCGGCGCCCGTGCTGCCCTCGGAGGCGATCACCAGCGGGCCGATCTCGCCGGTGCGCGACACGTGGCACCCGCCGCACAGCTCGCGCGAGAACTCACCGGCCTGCACCACGCGCACCTCATCGCCGTACTTCTCCTCGAACAGCCCGATGGCCCCGAGGTCGTCGGCCTCCCCCCGTGGCATGACCCGCGCGGTCACCGGGACGTCCTCGGCCACGCGCGCATTCACCTGCCGCTCGATCTCGGCGAGCACCTCGGGCTCGATCCGGCCCCGGTGCGTGAAGTCGAACCGCAGCTTGTCGGGGCCCACGTACGACCCGGCCTGCCGCACGCCGTCGCCCAGCGCACCGCGCAGCGCCCAGTTGAGAACGTGGGTGGCGGTGTGGTTGGCCTGGGTGGCATGGCGCCGGGCGGCGTCCACCCGCGCGGTCACCTGGGCGCCCTCGGGCAGGTCGCCATCCAGCGACACGCGCAGCACCTGGTCATCGCCGATGCGGAGGACCTCGCGAACCTCGGCGCGCCCGGCGTTGCCGTCAATCCAGCCCCGGTCGGACACTTGGCCGCCGCCCTCGGCGTAGAAGGGCGACTCGGCGAGTTTCATCAGCGCGGTGCCGTCGCCCTGGTCCTCGACGGCCAGCACGGTGGTGACCACCTCCAGGCGGTCGTACCCGACGAAGGCCGTCGACGCGGAGCGCGCGGCAAGTGCCTCGGCGGCGGGGCGGTGCGCACCGGCCCCGCGGCGCCCGGCGGCCCGGGCGCGGTCGCGCTGCTCGCCCATGAGCCGCTCGAAGCCCTGCTCGTCCACCTGCATGCCGCGCTCCTCCGCGGCATCGCGGGTGAGGTCAAGCGGGAAGCCGTAGGTGTCATGCAGGCGGAAGGCGTCGTCCCCGGAGATGACCCCGCCCTGCGCGGAGCGCTCGATCACCTCGCCCAGGAGGCGCGTGCCCTGCTCGAGCGTGCGGGCGAACTGCTCGGCCTCCGCGCCGATCGTGTCGATCACCTCCGCCTGCTCGGCCCGCAGTTCGGGGTAGCCGTCCCCGTAGCCGTCGGTGACCACATCCACCAACCCCGTGAGGCGCTCGGGCGCGAGCCCCAGGTACGCCCCCTCGCTGACCGCGCGCCGGATGATGCGACGCAGGATGTAGTCGCGCCCCTCGTTGCCCGGGCGCACGCCGTCGGCGGCGAGGAAGGTCATGGCGCGCCCGTGGTCGGCCAGCACGCGCATCGCGCGATCCACGCGCGGATCGGTTCCGTAGCCGCGCCCCGATGCCTGCTCGGCCCAGGCGATGAGCGGCTGGAAGCCATCGGTCTCGAAGACCGTATCCTTGCCCTGCAGGATCGCCGCGAGGCGCTCGAGCCCCGCCCCGGTGTCGATGTTCTGCGCGGGCAGGGGTCCGAGCGATCCATCGGCCGCGCGGTCGTACTGCATGAACACGAGGTTCCAGTACTCCAGGAAGCGGTCCGTCCCGGTGACCGGCCCCCCCTCGGGCCCGAATGCCGGTCCGCGATCGAGGTACAGCTCGGTATTCGGACCGCACGGCCCCGTGGGGCCCGCCTTCCAGAAGTTGTCCTCCTCGCCCAGGCGCTGGATGCGCTCGCGCGGGATGCCCATCTCCACCCACTTCTCGAGGGCCTCGTCGTCCGCGGGCACGCCGTCCATGCCCTCGAACACCGTGATCCAGATCTGCTCGGGGTCGAAGCCCAGCACCTCGGTGGAGAGCTCGAACCCGAAGCGGATGGCGTCATCCTTGAAGTAGTCGCCGATCGAGAAGTTGCCCAGCATCTCGAAGAACGTCAGGTGGCGTGCGGTGCGCCCCACCTGGTCGATGTCAAGCGTGCGGAAGCACTTCTGCGCGCTGGTCATGCGCGTGGCCGGCGGCTCGGCCTGGCCGAGGAAGTACGACTTCAGGGGCTGCATGCCGGCGATGGTCAGCAGCACGGACGGGTCGTCCTCGAAGGGGACGAGCGAGGCGGAGGGGATCCGCAGATGCCCCTCGCGCTCGAAGTAGCGGAGGAAGCCCTCCCGGATCTCGGCGGTCGTCACGCGGGGCAATGTACCGCG
>CAZPAT010000214.1:0-2660 GCA_964584485.1 uncultured Bifidobacterium sp. | reverse complement strand
CGATGGGCCGCGACCGGGCACTCGCGCTGGGCGCCCGGCTGGTGGAACGCGGACGTCTGGCCGAGGCCGACGCGCGTGCCGCGGCGGGGCGCATCCATCCCGTGGCCTCCCTCGCCGATCTATCTGCCGTGGACGTGGTGATCGAGGCGGTGCCCGAGGACCTGGCGCTCAAGGTCGCCGTGCACCGGCAGCTCGACGAGGTGATCCGGCCCGACGCCCTGGTGGCCACGAACACCTCCGGGCTGTCGGTCACCGCACTGGCCGATGCCACGCGCTCCCCGGGGCGGATGCTCGGCCTGCACTTCTTCAACCCGGCCAGCGTGATGCCGCTGGTCGAGGTGATCGCCGGCGCGGCCACGACAGAGGACACCATCGCACGGGGCATCGCACTCGCCGGGGAACTGGGCAAGACCCCCGTGCGGGTGCGCGAGTGCCCCGGCTTCGTCGTGAACCGGGTGCTCGTGCGCGCCATGGCCGAGGCCTACCGGGCCGCGGCGGGGGCGCCCGTGGACCGCGAGGGCGCCGACCGTGCAGTCGTCGACGGCGGCCCCGCACCCATGGGCCCGTTCGCGCTCGGGGACCTCGTGGGCCTCGACGTGCTCGAGAGCATCCGCGGCGACCTGGAGGCGGCCTATGGGGACCGGTTCGCCGATGCCGGCACGCTGGCCCCCCTCGTCGCGGCCGGGCACCTGGGCCGCAAGTCCGGGAGCGGACTGCTGCCCGGGCACGCGGGTGGCGGGGCCGGTGCCGAGCCGGTCGTCGCCGCCGTGTACTACGCCGCCGCGCTCGACGAGGCGCGTCGCCTGGCCGACGAGGGCGTGGCCGGGCCGGACGACATCGACCTCGCCATGCGGCTGGGCGCGGGGTGGGCCGAGGGGCCCCTGGCCTCGGGATGACCCGCTAGATCATCACGGGCACAGCCCAGTCGGGATGGATCCCGAACCGCTGGGCCACCGGCGTGAGGACATCGCCCTCCAGCACCTCGATGTGCTCGAGCGAGACCTGCGACGGATGCGCGACCCCCGTGGACCGCGACAGGCGCGTGATGTCGCGGCGCATGGCGATGACGTACGACGCCGCGCGAGCGGACTTGAGGGTGGGGTCGATGCCCCGCTGGCGCCAGTGCGACTGCGTGGCCACGCCGCTGGGGCAGTGCCCCGTGTGACACCGCTGCGCCTGAATGCAGCCGATGGACAGCATGGCCTCGCGGCCCACGTTGATCATGTCGGCGCCCAGCGCGAACGCCATGATGGCCTCATCGGGAAGCCCAAGGCGCCCCGATCCGATCCATGTGACGTCGTGCTGGATGCCCCGCTCGGCGAAGGCGCGCAGCGCACGCGCCTGGGCGAGCCGGTATGGCAGCCCCACGTGATCCACGAACGACAGCGGGCCCGAGCCGGTCCCCCCCTCCCCGCCGTCGATGGTGATGAAGTCCACGCCACGCGTGCCCCGGTCCATGAGACGGGCCAGCTCACCCCAGAACGCGCTCTCCCCGACGGCCGACTTGATGCCCACGGGCACCCCGGTCGCCTCGGCGATCCGCTCCACGACGTCCAGCATGCCGTCGGCATCGGAGAACTCGGGGTTCACCGGCGGGCTGATGCAGGCAACTCCCGGCTCCACCCCGCGGATGCGGGCGATCTCGGGCGTCACCTTCGACGCCGGCAGCATCCCGCCCACGCCGGGCTTCGCGCCCTGGCTCAGCTTGAGTTCGATCGCCCTCACCGGGAACCGCTCCACGAGGTCCACGAGGCGTGGCAGGTCCAGGCGCCCCCGCGCATCGCGCGCCCCGTACCACCCGGTGCCGAACTGCAGCACCAGGTCGCCCCCGTGGTCGTGGTACGGGGTGATCCCGCCCTCGCCCGTCGTCTGCATGCACCCCGCCAGCGCGGCGCCCGCGTTCAGGGACTCGACCGCCCGGCCCGACAGGGCACCGAACGACATGCCGGAGATGTTGACCACCGACGAGGGCCGGAAGGCCCCCCGCCGCCCCCGCGGGCCACCGAGCACCTTTGCCGATGCCAGAGGCCAGTCGTCCGGGTCGCCCTCCGGGGGCGGCGGGGCCGGGAAGGCGGCGGGGCTGATGATCAGGTAGCCCGGGGACCGCTCGAATTCGGCGTCGGTGCCGAAGGAGAATCCGGCGTTCTGGCGCTTGCTGCTCGCATAGATCCACCGGCGTTCATTGCGGCTGAAGGGCCTCTCGTCATCGTTGCTCGTGACGATGTACTGGCGCAGCTCCGGGCCGAACGCCTCGAGCACGTAACGCAGGTGACCGACGACCGGGAATACGCGCAGGATCGAGTGCCTGCGCTGCAGGATGTCGTACAGCGCCACCAGCGCGATGAACGCGCCGATGCCGATCAGCACCCACCAGCCCGTCGCCATGGCCGCCCCCCCGGTCGTCGTGAGGACCCGATCGTGCCGCATGCCCCGGACGGGAGGCCCGCGAACGCCGCGATATCCTGCACCGGTGATCGACCACGCACCCCACCCGTCACTGGCCGGCCGTTCGGTGCTGAGCCTGATGAACCACCCCTCCGATGCGGTGCGCGAGGTACTGGACCTCGCCGCGGCGCTCAAGGCCGCGCCGCAGTGGCCCGCCACGCTGGCCGGCCGGAGCGTGGCCCTCATCTTCGAGCAGCCATCCACGCGCACGCGCG
>CAZPAT010000213.1:0-2678 GCA_964584485.1 uncultured Bifidobacterium sp. | reverse complement strand
GCAGTCCGGGCCGCACACGACCAGGGGGACGCATGCGCATCGGGATGATCGGGCTGGGCCGTATGGGCGCGGGCATGTCGCAGCGCCTCATGCGGGACGGACATGAGGTCGTGGGCTTCGACCGCTCGGACGACGCCATGCAGGCCGCCTCCGCGGCGGGCATCACCACGGCCGCCGACCCCGCGGCGCTGGTCGCCTCCCTCTCCGCGCCGCGCGTGGTGTGGTTCATGCTGCCTGCGGCGGTGACCGGGCCGGCGATCGACGAGATGGCCGCGTTGCTCGGTCCCGGCGACGTGGTGGTGGACGGCGGCAACGGCCGGTACCACGATGACATCGCCCGCGCAGAGGCCCTGGCGCCGCGGGGCATCCATCACGTGGACGCCGGCGTGAGCGGTGGCGTGTGGGGGCTCGAGCGGGGCTACTGCCTGATGCTGGGCGGGGACGACGCGGCCATCGCGGTTCTCGAGCCGGTACTGGAGTCCCTCGCGCCGGGCGAAGCGGCCGCGCCCCGAACGCCATCGCGCAGCGGCGCCGCGGGCACGGCCGAGCGCGGATGGCTGCACTGCGGTCCGGCGGGCGCCGGGCACTTCGTGAAGATGGTCCATAACGGCATCGAGTACGGCCTGATGGCCGCGTATGCCGAGGGTCTGAACGTGCTGCGCCACGCCGATGCCGGACTGCACGAGCGCACCGCCGACGCCGAGACGGCGCCGCTGTCCGACCCCGCCCTGTACCGCTTCGATATCGACGTCGCCGCGGTCACCGAGCTCTGGCGGCGCGGCAGCGTCGTCAGTTCGTGGCTGCTCGACCTCACGGCCGATGAGCTGGCCCGCGATCCGGGGCTGGCGGGCTTCTCCGGCCGGGTGTCCGACTCCGGCGAGGGCCGCTGGACCATCGAGGCGGCGGTGGACGAGGGGGTGCCGGTGCCGGTGCTGTCGGCGGCGCTGTTCAGCCGATTCGCGAGCCGCGGCGAGGATGAGTTCGCCAACAAGGTGCTGTCGGCGATGCGCAGCGGCTTCGGCGGGCACGCGGAGACGGGCGCATGAGCGACCGCGCCGACTGCCTGGTGCTCTTCGGGGCCACCGGCGACCTCGCCTACAAGAAGCTGTTCCCGGCCCTGCATGCCCTCGAGGCGCGCGGGCAGCTGGGCATTCCCGTGGTGGGCATCGCGCGCGAGGGCTGGACCATCGAGCGCCTGTGCGACCGCATCCGCGACTCCCTGCGTGACGCGGGGGTTCCGGATGACGACCCTGCCACCGAGCGGCTCATCGCGTCCATGCGCTACGTGCACGGCGAGTACTCGGACCCGGCGACGTTCGATGCCCTGGCGGCGGTGCTGTCCGACGTGCGCCTGCCGGTCTTCTATCTCGCGATTCCGCCCGGGCTGTTCGGCGACGTGGTGGATGCTCTGGCCCATCACGGGCTCACGGGCACCTCCCGGGTGGTCGTGGAGAAGCCACTCGGCCGCGACCTGCCGTCGGCCCGCGCCCTCAACGCCACGCTGGCGTCGGAGCTTCGCGAGGACCAGATCTATCGCATCGACCACTTCCTGGGGTACGAGCAGGTGCAGAACCTGCTCGTCGCGCGCTTCGGCAACTCCATGCTGGAGCCCCTGTGGAACCGGCGCTACGTGAGCCACGTGCACATCGAGATGAGCGAGTCGTTCGGGGTGGACGGGCGTGGCGCGTTCTACGAGACGGTGGGGTGCCTGCGCGACGTGGTGCAGAACCACCTGCTGCAGTTGGTCTGCATGCTGGCCATGGATCCGCCGGTGTCGCTGGACGCCGACGCGATCGCCGACGAGAAGATGAAGGTCCTGCGGTCGATCCGGCCGCTCACGGGCGAGTCCATCGTGCGCGGCCAGTACGACGGCTACCGCGAGGAGCCGGGGGTCGCCCCGGACAGCGATGTCGACACCTACTGCTCCCTGCGGTTCGAGATCGATTCGTGGAGATGGGCGGGTGTCCCGTTCACCATCCGCGCCGGCAAGGGCATGGCGCGCACCCTGACCGAGGCGGTCGTGGAGTACGTGGCGCCGCCGCGGCAGTTGTTCCCCGATGCCGACGGCACCTTCGAGCCCAACCGCATGCGCTTTCGCATGAAGCCCGACGACCTCATCGAGCTCAGCATGCAGGTGAAGCAGCCCGGTGACCGGATTGTCATGGAGACCGTGGACCTCTCCGTGCACTACTCCACGCGGCTCGGGCAGCCCGGTCCCGCGGCGTACGAACGCCTGCTGGGCGACGCCATCGCCGGCGAGAGGAGGCTCTTCGCGCGCGGCGATCTGGTGGAGGAGCAGTGGCGCGTGATCGAGCCCCTGCTCGAGGACCCGCCGCCCGTCGAGCCCTACTGGCGGGGCAGCATGGGGCCGGCGGGCGCGGCGCGCCTGCTGCCGCCGGATCTCGACGACATGCTGAGCACCCCACATGTGCCGGCGGCCACCTGATGCAGGCGATCGGCATCGATGTCGGCGGCAGCGGGGTGAAGGCGGCCCTGGTGGACACCCGCACGGGGGAGTTCATCGGCGAGCGGGTGCGCGTGGACACCCCGCAGCCCGCCACGCCCGACGCGGTAGTGGCGGCCACGCGCGACCTGATCGCCCACCTGCCCGCCGAGGCTCCCATCGGAGTCGGGTTTCCCGCGCCCGTGGTGGACGGCGTCACCACCACCGCGTCGCA
>CAZPAT010000212.1:0-2681 GCA_964584485.1 uncultured Bifidobacterium sp. | reverse complement strand
GGCATTCGTCGCAGCGGGGCCGCCGCGCGGTGCACACCTCGCGGCCGTGCATGATGAGGCGCAGGCCCGTGTCGGCCCACATCCGCCGCGGCCAGACCTCCTTCAGGTCGGCCTCCACGCGCACCGGGTCGTCGGAATCGCTCAGTCCCAGCCGCCGGGACAGGCGCAGCACATGGGTGTCCACCGCGATTGCGGGCTCATCGAACCAGTGCCCCAGGATGACGCTGGCGGTCTTACGGCCCACGCCGGGCAATGTGACCAGCTCGGCCATGGTGCCGGGGACCTGGCCGCCGAAGCGCTCCTCGACCGCCCCCGCCATGCCGATCAGCGACCGGGCCTTCGCGCGATAGAAGCCGGTGGGGTGGATGATCTCCTCGAGCTCGGCGGCATCGGCCGCCGCCAGCGCGGCAGGGGTGGGATAGCGGGCGAACAGGGCCGGCGTGACGCGGTTCACCATGACGTCTGTGCACTGCGCCGACAGGATGGTGGCCGCGAGCAGCTCGTAGGCGTTGCGGTGATCCAGGGGCACGGGCACCACCGGACGTTCCTCGGCGAGCACCTCGGCCACCACGCGTCCGCGTCCCGCGCGGGATCGTGGCCGCCTCTCGCGTGCGGGGCGCGGGCTGCTCAATGGAAGGTCTTGAGGATGATGATGACGACGCCGATCAGGGCGCTCATCACGACCGCCGCAGCGGTCCGAAGCGCTGTTCCCCCCCGTTGGCGCGCCGCGATTCCGCCCCAGACACCGAGGGCGACCACCGCCACCAGCATCATCAGGAGTACCGATGCCGCCTCGCCGATGATGCCGAGCACGCCGAGCACCAGCGGGATGCCGAGGGGGACGATGGGCTCGAGAACCGGCCAATTCTCGTCCGCGGCACGGCGGAACCGGACGCGCAGGGGATCGTCGCGCATGTCGCCGAGTACATCGGCATAGACCTCCGCGATCCATAGCACCACCAGGGTCACCGCCAGGGTCACCAGGAAGTCGCCGCTGCTCCACTCCTCGATGGCCGCATCGGTTCCGGCCACGATGGCGGTGGCGACGATGGTGCCGTAGACCGCGCGCGAGGTATGGGCGAGGAACCGGTGGCGCCACGGGTGCGGCCGGGTTGCGTCGGCATCCATGCGCGGCAGCGTACGGATGCGCGCACGGACGTTCGCGCGGGAGCGCCGCTCACCTGGCTGCCCCACCGATCCGGGGATTCCTAGACGCCCGCCTCGGCCACGACGCGGCCGTTGTGGATGGCCTGCTCGAGCGCCGCGTGGTCCGCGATGGACTGCGCCGCGTAGTCGCGGGCGAAGTCGGCCATGGCCTCGTCGAACCGGGTGCCCGACCCCAGGTAGCCGGTGATCACGCAGGCGTCGCCGCCCCGCGCGTGGCCGTGTGCGAGGGTGCCGCCGCACAGCCGCCCGTAGCCGGCCAGCCATTTCGCGTCCATCGCGGCGACGTCGGCGGAGCCCTTCATGTCACGCAGTTGCCGCACGTAGTACTGGCGCCGGTTCGCCCCTGTGTACCAGCCCAGGAACATGTCGCTGGCCGCCTGCATGAGGCGCTGCCCCTCCACCACCCGGTGCCCTTGGTGGCGGTACGGGCTGCGGCCCGCGTACGGCGCGAGCACTGATGTGCGGGCCTCCTTCATCTGGAGGAACAGCGGGTCGGCGTCGTCGTGCCCCACGAACAACGCGATGCGGGCGTCGAGCCCCACGGAGCCCACGCCCACCACCTTGCGGGCGCTGTCGGCGAACCGGTACCGGTCGAACACGTGCCGGCGGTCGTCGGCAAGGGTGTCGCGGTAGTGCTCCATGACGCGCGCCACCACTGCCTGGGCGTCGCCCTCCAGAGGGACGTGGGTGAGGAGCGGCGGCTGGTCCACGATGTGCAGGTCGCCATCCGCACTGGTGGTGGCGAGCTTTCCGAGCGCCTGCAGGTTTCCCCGCTGCCGGGCCTTCTCCACGCCCTTGCGGAACCTGCGTCGCTGCGCCGCCCTGGTGATGAGTGGCTCGATGGCGTCGACATCGATACGCGCGTACCAGACCTCGAGCTCGGTCATGCCGGACAGCCGGGCCATGGCCTGCCGGTACGCCGACATGGCGGCGAGCACGGCGGTGCGGGCGCCCCCTGCGGAGATGCCGTTGCCCAGCGCGGCCACGTGGATGCTGGCCGCGAGGCGCTTGGTGTCCCACTCGAACGGGGCCTGCAGGGTCTCGTCGAAGTCGTTGACGTCGAAGACCAGGTTGCGCTCGGGGGTGGCGTAGGCGCCGAAGTTGAGCAGGTGGCAGTCGCCGCAGCACTGCGTGCGTATTCCGGTGGTGGGCTGGCCCGCGATGTCGCGCGCCATCACCGCCGCGGCGCCGCGCAGGAACGCGAATGGCGAGGTGGCCATGCGCCCGTGCCGGATGGGCACCAGTTCAGGGATGCGCACGCGATCCTGCGCGGCGAGCACCCCTATCGGGTCAAAGCGCCGGCGTGGCGGCGTGAAGCCGGCGAGGGATGAACGGGGGACGACCTTGCGGAGTGCCCGACCCGCCTCGCGGCGCTCATCGGGCGTGGGGCGCGGATCGGTGGGCATGCGGAAAAAGTAGCGCCCCCGCCCCGGTAGGACCGGGACGGGGGCGCGGGCAATGCCGATGCGCGTGGGCGCTACTTGCTGCCGCCGCCCTCGATGAGGGCCTGGCGA
>CAZPAT010000211.1:0-2690 GCA_964584485.1 uncultured Bifidobacterium sp. | reverse complement strand
TCGGTGATGCGGTCCAGCCGGTACCGGATGGTGTGGCGGTGCGTGTACAGCGTCTGGGCCGTGGCGGCCAGGTTGCAGTCGAGGTCCAGGTAGGTGGCCACGGTTCCCACGAGCTCGGTCTGGTACTGCTCGTCGTAGCGCACCAGCGGCGCCATGGTCTGCTCGAAGAAGGCCTCGATCTCCTCGGGCCGGTCCGCGAACACCTGGAACAGCAGCTTGTAGGTGCCCGTCTCCTCGAAGGTGACCACCTCGCCGGAGCGGCCCAACTTCTCGCCGATCGACAGGGCCAGTTGCGCCTCGTCGATGGCGGAGCCGAGCTTCTCGGGGTCGTCCTGCTGTCGCGACAGCGCGAGGGTGAGCGTGAGCCCGGGCACCGTGGGCCCCGTTGCGGCCAGCAGGCGTCGCGCGAGGGTGTGGGCGAGCTCCTCCGCGCTTTCGCCCTCCTCCCCTTCCGCGCGCTTGGGCAGCAGGATGACCAGCAGGCCCTCGTGCCAGTCCACCAGCGCGCGGGGCCAGTGGAGCTCCAGCACGCCCCGGGTCTGCTGCATGAACCGACGGATGAGGCGCGGATCGGAGATGACCCGCCCGCTCTCGTGCGGGTCCTGCAGGGTCCCCACCAGCGCCACGGCGCCCATCGACAGGTCGGCACCCAGATGGCGCGCGCGACGCACCAGCGATTCACGGCTCACCACCTCGCCGGCCAGGAGCTCCTCGATGAGCTCGCCGCGCAGGCGGGCCTCGGTGTCCACCCGGGTGTCCTCGCGACGGCGCTCCACAAGCAGGGCGTCCGCAAGGGCGATCAACGCCGGGTCGCCGGGGGCGGGCTTCGCCCCGAAGGACACCAGCACGCCGGCAAGGTCATCGCTGCCGGGGCTGGTCAGGCGCACGATGTGCGCTCCCTTGATGCCCGCCTCGGTGAACGGCCCGAGCAGCGAGGCGGGACCGTGGGAGCGCGCCGACTCGATGGCCTCGCGCAGGGAGTCGTCCCGGGCATCGGTGAGGCCCGAGGTGCCGAGCACGTCGAGGTACTCATCGAGGATGGCCACCGGGGTGCCCAGCACCTCGCCCGCTGCCTCGGCGATGCCCGGCGCCCCCTGGCCGGCGATCAGCACCCGGCGCAGGGCGTCGCGGGCATCCATCTCCCGGGCGCGGCCGGACACATGAGCGTGGATCGCCCCGATCACATCGCCCCACGGCCGGTCGTCGGGCACGGTGATGACCGGCACGGCGGGGTCCCCCGACACCGACGCCCGCGTGATGATGGCCACCACGCCCGTGGGCAGGGTCTTGGGTATGCCCTTCACCGACACCAGCAGGGCGGCATCCTCGGGGCGGGCACCGGGGTCGTCCAGAACAACGGCGCACACCCTCACCTGGTCCCCCGCATCCGCGGGCACCAACTGAGCGCCCTCGAGCGCCGGCAGCGCGAGGATCTCCGCGAGGGGCCTGCCGGCAGGAGCGGACGCCGCCCGCCGCCGACCCTTGGTCCGGGTGCTCACCCGAGAAGCATGATGCACCCCCGCCCGCCGGGCAAGGGGCGGCGGGGGTGGTTGTCCACGTGGATAATGGGAGTGGAGCGGTTATTGGCCCCCGACAGACAGCCACGCCGGGGGGTCGGCCGTATTCTCACCACGCCGGTACACAGAACCCGGCGCGCACCGCGTTCCCGGAGGCCAAAGGCCCGCCCATGCGCCGCGCGCGACACACATCAGGAGGACGGAACCTCACATGCCGACGCGACACAAGAACCTCGGCGCAGCACAGTGGATGGCCAATGGTTCGGCCATCGAAGTGGTCGATCTCACTCTCCCGGAGAACAACGTCTACGCGGAGAACGTGTTCGGCCCCGCCGCGCAGCGCGCGCGCCTGCCCAAGGGCGTCTACCGCAAGCTGCAGGCCACCATCGAGCGCGGGGAGGAGCTGGACCCCTCCATCGCGGACGCCGTGGCGTCGGCCATGAAGGACTGGGCGCTTGCCAAGGGCGCCACCCACTACACCCACTGGTTCCAGCCCCTCACCGGGTCGACGGCCGAGAAGCACGACTCATTCTTCGGGCCCACCGGCGACGGCATGAGCATCGCGGAGTTCTCGGGCAAGGAACTGATCCAGGCCGAGCCCGACGCATCGTCATTCCCCACCGGGGGCATCCGCGCCACCTTCGAGGCGCGCGGCTACACCGCCTGGGACCCGACCAGCCCGGCGTTCATCCTGGAGAACCCGAACGGCGCCACGCTGTGCATCCCCACGGCGTTCATGTCATGGACCGGGGAGGCGCTGGACAACAAGATCCCGCTGCTGCGCTCGATGGAGGCCCTCAGCACGGCAGCCCTGAAGGCGCTGGACCTGTTCGGCGACCACGACGCCCAGCGGGTGTTCACCACGGTCGGCGCCGAGCAGGAGTACTTCCTGATCGACGAGCAGTACTACTACGAGCGCCCCGACCTGATCAACACCGGGCGCACCCTGTACGGGGCCAAGCCGCCCAAGGGGCATGAGCTGGACGACCACTACTTCGGGTCCATCCCGGAGCGCGTGCTGGCCTGCATGATGGAGGTGGAGCGCGAGCTGGCCCGTCTGGGCGTGCCGATCAAGACCCGCCACAACGAGGTGGCGCCGGCCCAGTACGAGGTGGCGCCCATCTTCGAGAAGTCCAGCGTGGGCGCGGACCACCAGCACCTGATCATGCAGAC
>CAZPAT010000210.1:0-2742 GCA_964584485.1 uncultured Bifidobacterium sp. | reverse complement strand
CGGCACGTGGTGTGGCGCCGTGCGCGCCGCACCGTGACAGCGGATGCCGGCCCTACCATCCGCCCCCATGCGCACCTTCCTCGGCATTGCCTCGCTCGTGTCCGCAGGCGCCGCGGGTGCCGCCGCCATCGCGGCGCGCAGGCCGGGGCGGTCGTCCCGGGAGCGTCCGCCGCAGGCACCCGACCCCGCCCAGGTCGCGCGGTCCATCGACGACGCCCGCGCGCGCCTGCGCGCACGGGCGTCGGCGGGTGGAACACCGGGCCACGCCGCCTGAGGCCACCCATGCCAGCATGCGCCGGATGATGCGCCCTGCTGCCATCGGAGTCGCGGTCGTCGCCGCAGCAGTCGCGCCCGCGGCTGCCACGGCGCAGTCCCCCGATGCAGTGCGCATGCTGGTGAAGGGCGACTGGGGTGCAGGCACAACCGCGCAGGCCGCCATCACCCGGCGCATGTGCCGCAGCCACGCGGTGCGGCCCGCCGACCTCATCCTCACGACCGGCGACAATTTCTACTCACCCGACGGACGCGCCACCCGCGCGAACTTCGACCGTCCTGAGGCGTGCCTGCTGCGCGCCGGCATTCCCTGGCGTGCCACGTGGGGCAATCATGACGTGGGGGGGCGCTCCACGGCCACCCGGCTCGCGAGCCCGCGCCGGTGGTACTCCTTCGCCCGCGGGCCGGTGCGGGTGATCGTGCTGGACGGCAACAACCCGTCGTCACGCGCCCAACTGCGCTTCCTCGGCACCACCCTCGGTCGTGCCACGGAGCCGGTGCGCATCGTGTCCATTCACCAACCGCCGTATACCGCCGGACTGCATGCGCCCAGCCGCACCCAGCAGCGCCTGATGGTGCCGCTGTTCCGCCGCCACGGTGTCTCGCTGGTGCTGAGCGGCCATAACCATGCCTACGAGCGCATGGTGACCGGGGGCATCACGTATGTGGTCACCGGTGGCGGTGGCGCCGGCCTGTACCCCTGCGTTAGGCGCGCCCCCGGTCTTCGCACGTGCAGGGCCGAGCACCACTTCCTCGAGGTGGATGCCACTGGCGACTCCCTGCGCGTGCGCGCCGTCCGGCGCAACGGCAGCACGCTGGAGGACGTCCGCGTGCCGGTGCGCGCCTCCGTTCCGGGCTAGGCGCCGGGCGCGCCGTCGGGCGTGGTGGACGCCCACCCGTCCAGCAGCCGCGCCTCCAGCCGGTGGATGACCGCCACCGCGTGGTCGCGCTCGGAGGGGGGTACCGCGTGATCCGGGCGGGCCAGCAGGGCATCCACGCGGCGCTCGATCATCACCATGCCCGCCGCCGCCTGCATCGCGGAGGCCCCGCGCGCGCCGTGCGCGCGCCCATGCGCCCCCGCCCGCTCCAGCGCACCGCCCAGGTGCCCGCTGGCGAGGGCCCGGGCCACCTCGTGCGCCCACGGGGGTGCATCGCCCGCGCCGCCCCCGTCGACGTCCTCGGCGCCCCGTGCCAGCGCGTCGGCTGCGCGTGGCGCCACGGCGATATGCGTGCTGTGCTCGGCGCGGGAGTGGGGTGCCGGCGGCCGGCCGGCCACCCACTCGGCCAGCACGGCGCGGTGGAATCGCCGGTGCCCGCCGGCGGTGCGCACGTGGGGCACCCGTTCCTCCGCCGCCCAGCCGCGCAGGGTGCTGGGGCTCACGCCCAGCGCACGGGCCGCCTCGGAGATGGGCAGCCAGTCGGCGCCCGCCATGCCCGGCGCCTCACGCGGCATGGCGCTGCCCGCTCCGTATCGAGCGGCGCGACCGCCGACCTGCGGCCAGTCCCGCTGCGGCATGCGCCGTGAGCCGATCGAGGGCCTCGCAGCATGTCGCCAGGTCGTCGCCCTCCAGCCCCGCGGCTGCGGCCGCGCGCTCCGCCGCCCGGGCCAGTGCGCGGGCCTCGCCCATGGGCCGAGTGGCGGGCACGTCCGCGGCGCCGTCGCGGAAGGCCCGCCACTCGGCCTCGCGGATGCACGGGGCAAGATCACCCGTGGCCAGTGCGCGGGCCAACGTTTCGGCCTGCTCCAGAAGTCGTGCGCGGAGCGCGGTCGACATGCGTCGCGAGCGGGGACGGCCGTCGGCAACGAGTGCCGTGGCCTCGTCGGCAATCCGTGGGGCGGCCTGGCCGATGGCGGCAGCGGCGCGTGGCCGGGGGGTGATCCGCCCCGGCACCAGGTGCACGGGATGGGACGGATCCTGCTCGGGCACGCGTGCTCCGCGCGCCTCCATCCATTCGCGCAGGACGGCGCGGTCGAAGCGTCGGTGCCCGCCAGGTGTGCGCTCATGGGGCACGCGCCCCGCGGCGGCCCACGCGCGCAGCGACGACACGCTCACGCCAAGCAGGCGCGCCGCCGCGGATATGGGGATGAGATCGGTGTCTCGCGCGACTGGATGTGCCATTCGGGCGATTTTCTGCCCGGCAGTGCGCGCCCGCAACGCACCACCGGAATGGGACCGGGCTACCCGTGGGGAGGGGTGTCACCCCCGCAGGCGTAGAGCACGACCTCCTCCGGCGTGTCCGCTATCCGGATGCGATCGAGGTCGGCGGCGTCCACCCATCCCTCGCCCAGCGTGGTGGTGCGCAGCCAGTCGAGGAGCCCATGCCAGTGCGCGCTGCGGTACAGCACCAGGGGGAAGTCGCGCACCTTGCCGGTCTGGATCAGCACCAGTGCCTCGAACAATTCATCGAGCGTTCCGAACCCGCCCGGCATCACGATGAACGCCTCGGAGTACTTCACGAACATCGTCT
>CAZPAT010000209.1:0-2755 GCA_964584485.1 uncultured Bifidobacterium sp. | reverse complement strand
AGCCCAGCAACGTCGCGATCACGGTGAAGGACCCGGAGACGGGGGAGGTCGTGGCACGCCTCGCGGACGGCACCGAGGTCGTGCGGCGGCGCACGCTCGCCGTGCGCTGGGACGGCACCGGGCCGGACGGGCGTACGGTGCCCGACGGCAGCTACGCGATCGACCTCAGCGCGCGGGCGGGCGAGAAGAAGTTCTCCAAGAGCCGGCGGATCGTGGTGGACACCACCGCGCCATCACCTGCCGTGACGGTGCAGTCGGTGCCGGCCGGGTGCCTCGCCACCGCGGACGCGCCCGGCGAGCCCGCCACCATCACGTTCTCGGCCCCGACCGCGGGCGTGGCATCGAAGCCGCGCAGCATCGGCGCGCGTGGCACGACGTCGTGGACGTGGGATGGCCGCGATTCCCGGGGCAGGCGCGTGGCCCCCGGCATCCAGCCGGTGCGCACGGTGGCACGCGACGAGCGCGGCAACGGCGCCTCGCGGGCGCTCACCTGCTGGGTCGCGCACCTCGACGCCCGTGCCGTGCCCGGCCGGCCGGCATCGGGTGGCGCCGTCGGCGTGGCGATCGCGGGTCGCGGGAACCCCGAGGTGACCCTGTCGCTGCGGCGGCGCCTCGGCACCCCGGGCGACCCCGTCGGCACGCGGATCCTCGGCGACCCCGTCGGCGAACCGGTGACCGGCCCTGCATCGCAGGCGCGGATCACCATTCCGGAAGGCGTTCGCCCGGCTGAGGTCTGGCTGCTGGCGGCCACGGGCCCCGAGCGCCAGGCGCTGATCGGCTTCCGGGAGGGCGGATGACCACCGAGGCGCTGCAGGTGGCCGCCGCGTTCGCCGCGACGGCGGGACTCATCCTCATGCTCGCGCCCGCGGCACTCGCGGAGTCCGCCCGCCTGCCCGAGCGCGGCCGCCGTCTCACCGGGCTCGTCATCATGCTCATCGCCTGGGTGATGATGGCCGGGACGCTCGTGCCGGACTCGGTGTCCGACCGCCTCGCGACGCCCGCAGGCCTCGCCGCCGGAGCCGCGGGCGTCGTCATCGGGCTCGGCCTGATCCTCGTGCTCGGACGGCTCATGGCCCGGCGACCATGGACATGGTTCCTCCTGCTCGGGGTCGCACTCCCGGTGCGCATCCCCATCTCGGTGGGCGGCGAGGACGCCAACCTGCTGCTGCCCCTCTACGCGGTGATCGCAATCGGGATCGCGGTGCTGTGGTGGATGGAGCGGTGGGGAACGCGCGCCCGGTCGTGGCCCGCCACGCCGCTCGACCTCCCCCTGCTGTTGTTCGTGGGCTTCACGCTCGTCTCGCTCGCCTGGTCGTCGGACATCCCCGAGGGCGCCGTGAAGGCCACCTTCTTCTGGATCCCCTTCGTGCTCCTGTACCTCACCTGCGTTGCCATCTGGCGCCAGGGACGCGCACTGCGGGTGCTGGCCGTCACCACGATGGCCATGTCGGTGCCGGTCGCGCTGCTCGCGCTGGGCGAGTACGCCGCGCGCGACGTGCTGTGGAACCACCGCCTCATGCAGGCGAACGTGTACAGCCGCTTCTTCCGCGTCAACTCGATCTTCTACGACCCGAACATCCTCGGGCGCTACCTGGTGCTGGCCCTGCTCATCACGGTCGCGGTCGCCTGGCTGTGGCGGGGCAGCAACCGCGTGCTCGTGGCCTCGGCGGTGGTGGCCACGGTGGACGCGGCGGCCCTGGTGGTCACGTTCTCGCGGTCGAGCGCCCTCATGCTGATGGTGGGCCTGCTCATCCTCGCCCTGCGGCTGTTCGGGTGGCGACGGGCCCTCGCGACCGCGGCCATCATGGCGGTGCTCGGGGGCGGCGTGGCGATCGCGGCATCGGCCCAGGTGCGCGAGGCCATCACATCGGTGGAGCGGCTGGACAAGGTGTCCGAGGGCCGCTTCGACCTCGTGGGCGGCGGCGTGGACATCTTCATGGAGCACCCCGTGGCGGGCGGTGGGCTGGGCTCGTTCGCCACCGACTACTCGGCACTGCTGTCCGAGCGCGAGCGCAACCGGACCCGCGTGGTCATCTCGCACAACGCCCCCGTCACCATCCTGAGCGAGGGGGGCGCGATCGGGTTCGCGCTGTTGGCGTGGCTCGGTGTCATCGCCGCCATCGTCGGCATTCGTGCCACGCGTGACCGTGATGACGACGTGGGTATCCCGGCCGCGGCGATGCTCGGCGGCATCGCCGGGATCTTCGTGCACGCGCTTCTCTACTCGGCGCTGTTCGAGGATCCCTATACGTGGGTCCTGGCCGCGGGGCTCGTGGTGCTCGCCGCGATGCAGCACCGGGGGGAGGCCACGACATGACCGGCCTCCGCGTCATGTGCCTGTCGAACATGTACCCCGGACCCGGCGCCCCCGACTACGGGGCGTTCATCGCGCGCATGTGCGATGAGCTCGAGCGCCAGGGGGCGCAGGTGGAGCGGGTGGTCATCCGCACGCGGTCGTCCGGACCACTGCGCACCCCCGCCAAGTACGGCGGCCTCACCCTGCGGGCGATCCGCGCCGCACGGCGCGCGGACGTGATCTGGGCGCATTACCTCTTCCCCACCGGCCTCATCGCCGCCATCGCCGGCGGGATCACGCGCACCCCATGGGTGGTGACCGCCCACGGCGGTGATGTGGCCAACCTCGCCCGCACTCCCGTGCGGCGGCTGTCATCGCCCGGGGTGCGCGGCGCGGCCGCTGTGATCTGCGTGAGCGAATGGCTGGCGGGGAGGATGCGCGAGGAGGGCCTGCCGCCCG
>CAZPAT010000208.1:0-2775 GCA_964584485.1 uncultured Bifidobacterium sp. | reverse complement strand
CGGGGCGGAGCGTCCTCACGGGGATTCCGAGGAACACGCAGGCAGCCTAGCCGCCCTCCCCATTCGGGATTGGTACGGTGCCCGTCGTGAACGCGATCATCCTCGCCGGCGGCTTCGGAACCCGGCTCAGCGAAGAGACGGCCGTGCGGCCCAAGCCCATGGTGGAGATCGGCGGAATGCCGATCGTGTGGCACATCATGAAGCACCTGTCGGTGCATGGCATCAACGACTTCGTGCTGTGCCTGGGCTACAAGGGCGATGTCATCAAGGAGTGGTTCGCCGACTACTTCCTGCGCATGAGCGATGTCACCCTGGACCTGCGCAACCAGACCATGGAGGTGCACGCCACGCGTGCCGAGCCGTGGAAGGTGACGCTGCTCGACACCGGTGATGCCTCGATGACCGGCGGCCGCCTGAAGCGCGCGCTCGACCACATCGGACACGACGACACCGTGCTGATGACCTACGGCGACGGCGTGTCGGACGTGGACATCGCCGCGCTCAAGGCATTCCACGACGCCCAGGGCACCCTTGCCACGGTGACCGCCGTGCAGCCGCCCGGTCGCTGGGGTGCGCTGGACGTGCACGACGGCCTGGTGGCGCACTTCCAGGAGAAGCCGAAGGGCGACGGCACGTGGACCAATGGCGGCTTCTTCCTGCTGAACCCGGGCGTGGGCGACTACATCGAGGGCGACCTGACCATCTGGGAGCAGGAGCCCCTCAGGACCCTGGCCACCGACGGGCAGTTGTCGTCGTACAAGCACGAGGGCCACTGGCAGGTGATGGACACCCTGAAGGACAAGATCGATCTTCAGGAGGCCTGGGACAGCGGCGATCGTCCCTGGGTCACCTGGGAGTAGCGCTCCGCCCGACCGCGGTGTCTAGCGTTGGGGCCATGCGGCGCCGCGTACTCCTCGCATCCATCCTGCTCGCACCCGTCGCCCTCGGGTCGGGAAGCGCTCTGGCCGCGCCCAGCGAGGTGGTGGCCGACTACTTCATCGACGGCCGGCTGGATGCTGCATACAGCGTGGAGGACCTGCGCGCGGCACTGCTGTTCGCGCAGGAGAAGGTGGGCACGGGGCCCCAGTACTCGGCCTTCGCCGACATCGTGACCGAGGAGATCACGCGGGAGATCGCCGGGACCAGCGCGGGCGCCGAGGACCAGTTGAAGGCGCAGCAGCCGGGGGGACAGACCACGTCGGTCCCGGCCCCGGGGCCGCCCGTGACGGTGCCCGCACCCGCGCCCGCGCCGGCGGCAGACGGCCTGCCAACGCCGCCGCCCACAGACCCCACCGATGACATGCCACCCGCCGTACCGATCATGGGCGTGGTGGCCCTGGGCCTGGTGGCCGTGGGGTCGGCCTCAGCGGTCATCCGGCGCCGGCGCCACCGGTAGCCCCAGCGCGCGGGGGCGCACCCACGCGAGCACCAGGGTGGCGATGACCACCGCGAGCCACAGCACACCGAGCAGGCCCTTGAGGGTGCTCTGGGTGGTGGCATCGGACGTGATGAGGATGGGCACCACGGACAGCCCCACGGCTGCCAGCACCACCCATGCCCATGCGCGCATGGGCATGGATGCGCGTTCAATTCCCGCGAAGATGCCGTCCCGTGCCCCCGGGCCGTCGTCGCCATCCAGCACGCGCGCGGACGGCCCCAGGATGAGGGCGGAGAGCACCAGCACCACCATCAGGTAGTAGGCGAAGGACAGTGCCTGGGTGAGCACCGGGACGATGACGGCGATGACGAGCGCGAGCGGGGCGACGCGGCGTGACGGAGCGAACAGCACGGTCACCAGGGCCGCCAGGGCCAGGACCGCGCCAGGCACCACGGGGTGCGCGACCACCCAGTCGGTAAGCATGGGCACCCGCGTGCCCAGGAACCCCGGGGCGCCGGTGAACCAGTCGTCGATGACGGTGAGGGCATGCGCTGCCGAGATGTTGATGAACTCGGTGGAGGCCACGAGCGGGACCCCGATGCCGTCCAGCTGGTCCTGGAAGTCGGCGAGGTCGGACCACCATCCGCTCAGGTTTGCGGCGAACCCGCCCGGAATGACCACGAAGGCCGCGATGGACACCGCCAACCATGCCCCCACGGCGGCCAGGGTCGACCGGATGCGACCGAACGCGAGCAAGGCGAGGGCGAGCAGTATGAACTGGGGGCGGATGAGCGCCGCGCCGACGAGGGCAACGGGCGCGACCCAGTCGGGCCGTCGGCGTGCGTACAGGGCGAAGAGGAGTATGAAGGGGACGGCGAAGCCCGCGCTGTTGCCGCGATCCATCATGGTGAGGAAGGGCCCGGAGGCCACTCCGATCAGCAGCAGGGGCAGCCAGTCACGCGGCCGGCCGGGGCGCCCGAGAATGCTCCATAGCGCAGGAGCGAGCATCGCGGCGGCCAGCAGAACGAGGAAGACCACCATGGACGTCCGCTGACCGAAGCCCACCCACTCGACGGCGCCGGCGAACACGTGCGGTGCCATGGAGGTGGGGGTATACGGATTGGGAACCGGCGCGACACCCGGGGCCGGGTAGATGGCGTCATAGGGTGAGTCCTCCTCGAGGAAGAGGCGCGGTACCTGGAAGTCGCCGAAGCAGTGCACGCCCAGCCCCTGGGATGCCGGGTCGCACCAGCCGTCGGTGGGCGCGAAGCTCTCGACGGCCGCGGGGTTGCGCCCGAAGTACGAGGTGGAGGCCCAGCCGACCACCACGCCCACCGCGAAAAGCCCGATGAGCAGCGTGAGCAGCCGCCGGCGCCACGGGTCGGTGGTGGCCGCGG
>CAZPAT010000207.1:0-2797 GCA_964584485.1 uncultured Bifidobacterium sp. | reverse complement strand
CCGTCGGAGATCACCATGCGGGTATGGGAGCGCGGCGCCGGCGTGACGATGGCCTGCGGCACGGGCGCGTGCGCCGCGGCAGTGGCGGGTGTTCGCCTGGACGGCCTGGAAGCGCCCGTGACCGTCCACCTGTCCGGTGGCGACCTCGTGATCGACGTGGCCGATGACCTGCGGGTCACCATGACCGGCCCTGCGGATCCCATCTACTCCGGCCGCATGTCCGCGGCCCTGACCTCACGTCTGGAGGCCCTGTGAGCAATCGTCCTGTCGGCGCGGCCCGGCTGGGGCTCCTGCCCCCGTACCTGTTCGCGGAGATCGAGAGGAAGATCGCGGCGAAGAAGGCCGAGGGGGTGGACATCATCTCGCTGGGCATCGGGGATCCGGACACCCCGACCCCGGATCTCGTCGTGCGCCGCATGCAGGACGCCGTGGCAGACGCCGGCACCCACCAGTACCCGTCCAATCGCGGGCGTGCGGGCTTCCGTGAATCGGTCGCCGGGTTCTACGGGCGCCGGTTCGGCGTCGAACTCGATCCGGACACCGAGATCCTCCCGGCCCTCGGTGCCAAGGAGGCGATCGCCAACCTGAACCTCGCCCTCCTCGATCCCGGCGATGTGGCCCTGGCGAGCGATCCCGGGTATCCCGTCTACACCATGGGACCGCTGCTGGTGGGCGCGGAGCCGGTCCCGATGCCCCTTGTCCCCGAACTCGGGTTCCAGCCCGACTTCGGGGCGATCCCCGGGGGCGTCCTCGATCGCGCCCGGATCATGTACCTGAACTACCCGAACAACCCCACCGGCGCGGTGGTGGAGGACGATCTGTTCGCGCGCGCCGTGGATCTCGCCCGCCGTCACGACTTCATCATCGTCCACGACAACGCCTACTCGGAGATCACCTACGACGGCTATGTCGCGCCGTCGTTCCTGGCCACGCCCGGGGCGAAGGACGTCGGCATCGAGGTGTTCTCGCTGTCGAAGACCTACAACATGACGGGTTGGCGCAGCGGTGCTGTCGTCGGCAACCCCGAGGTCGTGAGCGCCTACTGGCAGCTGAAGACGAACCTCGACTCCGGCATGTTCGAGGCCGTGCAGGAAGCCAGCATCGCCGCCCTCGACTCGGATCAGGCCTCGGTCCGGGCCATGTGCGACATCTACCGCCGCCGCCGGGATGTCCTGGTGGACGCCCTGCGCGAGATCGGGCTCGAGCTCACGCCCCCGAAGGGCGCGATCTACGTGTGGGCGCGGGTTCCCGATGGGGAGACCTCCGCATCGTTCACGGAGAAGGTGCTGGAGGAGGCCGCCGTCGTGATCTCCCCGGGCTCGGCATACGGGCCGAGCGGCGAGGGCTTCGTGCGGATGAGCCTCACCGTGCCCGACGACCGCCTCATGGAGGCGGCGGAGCGCATCTCCCGTCTCGTCGGCGCCTGACATCCCGTTCCGGCGCCTGGCGCCGGAGGCGGTCATCCCCCAGCGTGCCCATCCGGGTGATGCGGGCCTGGACCTGGTGTCGGTGGAGCACGCCGACATCGCCCCGGGCGCACGGTGCGCCGTGGGCACCGGGCTGGCGGTGGCGGTCCCCGCCGGAATGGCGGGGTTGGTCGTGCCCCGATCGGGTCGCGCCCTCCGGGATGGGCTGACCGTCGCGAACGCACCGGGCCTCATTGACAGCGGTTACCGCGGCGAGCTCCGCGTGATCCTCGTGAACCTCGGGGACTCGGAGGTGGTGATCCATCCCGGGGACCGGGTGGCGCAATTCGTGGTCGTGCCCGTGGCGATGGGGAAGGCGGTGGAGGCCGACCGCCTTCCGGGCACGGATGGTCGCGGCGAGGGGGGCTTCGGCTCGACGGGGCGCTAGGAGCGCCGTCCGATGAGCCGCTCCTGCCTGCCGCCCCGGGCACGGCCGGCGGCAACGGCCCGCGCCGCATCCTCGAGCGCGTCATCGAGCGCCGGCAGGTCCACCCGCTCGCCGGTGCGATGGGCGAGGGCCCACGCGAGGAGCGTGTCGGCCACCCACGGGTTCCGCGGGAGAAGCGGTCCGTGGAGGTATGTGCCGATGGCGCGCCGGTAGGTGACCCCCTCCGTGCCGCTGAGGCCGTCATTGCCATAGCCCGCAAGCACCCGCCCGAAGGGCGTGGCGCCCGCCCCGAGGTGCGTCCGCCCGGCATGGTTCTCGAAGCCGGCGACCTCCCGCGTGGCGCCGTCCAGGGTGGCGGCGAGCAGTACGTCACCGATGAGCCGGTCGTCCCCGGCGGTGGTCTCCGCATCCAGCAGGCCGATGCCGGGCATCACCACGCCGTCAACGCCCACGTAGCGGTGCCCTGCGAGTTGGTAGCCACCGCACACGGCGAGGAGCGCGGCCCCATCCTCCACGGCCGAGACGATGGCGGGGCCCTTGTCGCGCGCCATGTCCCGCGCCACGATCGCCTGGTCGCGGTCCTGGCCGCCGCCGAGGTAGTAGAGGTCATGGCGACCGGGGATCACCGGATCACCCACGCCCACCTCGTCCACCACCAGGCGCATGCCGCGCCACCCGAGGCGCATCCGCAGCACCGCGATGTTGCCGCGGTCCGCATAGATGTTCAGCTCGCGCGGATACAGATGGCACAGGCGCACGTCGCCGGTCGCCGTGCTCATGCGCCGGGCCTCCGAAGGCGCCAGACATGGCGCTCAGCGTCTGGAGCCAGTGGTTCGTCGCGGAAGCCCGACCGGCAGGAGACCACCTCGAGGCCCGCGCCCGCGGCGAGCGCCGGGATCTCGTCGGGCTCGTACAGATGCAGGTGATGCGGGCGCTCGACGCG
>CAZPAT010000206.1:0-2815 GCA_964584485.1 uncultured Bifidobacterium sp. | reverse complement strand
CGTCGAACGCCCCGCGCTGGTAGACCAGCCGCACCACCGGCTCGGCCAGCACCATCAGGAAGGCCGATGCCGGCAGCAGCAGGAAGAAGATCTGCCGCAGCCCCGATGACACCGAATCGCGCAGCCCCGGGAAGTCGCGGTTGGCCGCCATCCGCGAGATCGTGGGGAACAGCACCGTGGCGATGGCCACGCTGAACACGCCCTGCGGCAGGATGTACAGGCGGAACGCGGCGTCGATCGCGCGCACGGCCTGTTCACTCACCAGGGTGGCGAAGATGCCGTCCACCACCGCATTGATGTTGATGAGCCCCAGGCCCACGGTCACCGGCAGCATCAGCACCAGCACGCGGCGCACGAGGCGGTTGCCCAGGCCCACCGACAGCGGGAACGGGCCCAGCCCGCGCAGGTGCGGCAGCAGGTACAGCAACTGGGCGAGGGTCCCCGCGAGGATGCCCAGCGCGTAGATCCAGATGCGGTTGTCCTCGGGGGCGAACGGGGCGAAGACCCCGAGCGCGACGATGATCACCGCGTTCCACAGCACTGGCACGAAGGCCGTGGGGGTGAACCGGCCCTCGGCCTGCAGCACGCCCGACACGATGCCGGTGAGCCCCAGCAGCGGCACGATCGGGAACATCAGCTGCGCCAGCCACACGACGTCGTCCTGCAGGCCCGGATCCAGGCCGGGCGCGAACAGCGGCATCATCCACGGCGCGATGACGATCGCCAGCAGGGTGATGAGCCCCAGCCCCAGGGTGATCACCCCGGCGAGCGCACCCACCAGGCGGCGCGCGTCGCGCGGGCGCCCCTCCTCCTGCAGTTGCGTGTAGATCGGCACCATCGCCGCCGAGATGGCGGAGTCGGCCACCAGGCTGCGCAGCAGGTTGGGTACCTGGAACGCGATGACGAAGGCATTGATGGCGCCGGCGGTACCGAAGAGCGCCGCCGCGAGGATCTCCCGCAGCAGCCCCGCGACGCGGCTGACGGCCGTCCAGAACGAGAACAGGGCCGTGGAGCGTCCCAGCCCGCGGGCGGGCCGTCGGCCCGCGCCGTTGCCCGTGTCCGTCACGCTCGCCGCGTCGCCCAGGTCATCCGTTGCTACGATACTCGGCCGACCTACCGCAATCGGAGAATCCCGCGTGGCCAACATCAAGCAGCAGAAGAAGCGCAACCGCCGTTCCCTGAAGCAGAGGGACACCAACATCCGCTACCGCTCCACCGTGCGCAGCGGGATGAAGCGCCTTTCCGCTGCCGCCGATGCCGGCGAGGCCATCACGCCCGAGCAGGCCGCTGAGATGGTCAGGACCATCGACCGCGCAGCCGCCAACGGCGCGCTGCACAAGAACACCGCGTCCCGCCGCAAGGCCCGCGTGGCCCGGCTGGTCGCGCAGTCGGCCGCCTAGCGGACCGGCTGACCCCCGCGGCCGCGACAGGCCGCGATCAGGTCGCGAACGCCCATCTCCAGGACGAGCCTTCCGCCATCGCCCCGCGATGAGCCGAGGGAGGCGAGTGACGACACGCGCAGGTCGATCTCCAGGTCGGCCAGGCGCGCCACGCACCACTCCCCCGCGCCGGGCGCGGCGGTGCGGGCGTGCTCCATCGCCTTCTTCGCCGGGTAGCCCTTCAGCCCCGTGATCCGCTCCACGTCGTCCCGGGAGGCCCCGGGCGACTGGGCCACGGCGATGCCGCGGAAGTGCCGCGCCAGCATGCGCTGGATGACGATGGGCTCGGTGGTGTCGCTGCCCGCGGCCAGGTCGGCCAGCAGGTCCTGCGCCGCGCGGGAATCCCCGGCCACGATCAGGTCACCCAGCAGGAAGGCCCGGGCCTCGGGGTCGGCCACCACCAGGGCATCCACGTGCGCGGGCTCCACCGGGCCGTCGCCCGCGGCCAGCGCCAGCTTGGCGGCCTCATTCGCCAGGTGCCCGGCGTCGGTGCCGGCGCGCCCGGCGCGCCGCACCACCTCGTCGGCCAGCGCCGCGCGGATCGTGCCGCCGCGCTTCCTCACCTCTGCCTGCACGAATTCCCGGAACCACGCCGCGCGGGCCTTCTCGTTGCCCCGCGTCGCGGGCGGGGGGCCGTAGGCCAGCACCTGCCCCACCGCCTCGACGGCCGCCAGCATCCGCGGGGTGGGGCCGCCCTCGCCCACCAGGGCCAGGCACGTGGTGGGCACGGGGTCGGCCAGGTACTCAATGAGCGGCTCGACGTCCGCGGCCTTCCACTGGTCGGCCCGGCGCACCAGCACCAGCCGGGTGCCGCCGAACGACAGCGCCTCGCAGGCGGCGCGCACCTCGCCCGCCGTCACCTCGGTACCCTCGAACCTCTCGGCGGGCATCCCGCCCTCGGCCTCCACCCGCGATACCAGGCGGCGCACGGCGGTGTCGACCTTGGCGCGGTCCTCGCCGTGGATCCAGTAGACGGGCTTCAGTGGCTCGGCTCGCGGCACGGCCCAAGGCTACCCGCGTGACACGACGATCCCCGATGGGCCCGGGCGCACGTCGATGTCGCCGCCGCGATCGGTGCGCAGCGCCGCCGCGCCCGAGGCCGCAATGGCGCCCAGCACGGACGGCTGCGGATGACCGTACGGGTTGGCGCCCCCCGCGGACACGAGCGCAACGCCCGGACGCACCCGTTCCAGCACGCCGTGCAGGCCGGGATCCGCCGAGCCGTGGTGGCCCACCTGCAGCACGTCCGAGCGCGGCAGGTCGGCGGCCGCGAGCGCTGGCGACTCCGCATCGGCGGGCAGCACCGCGGAGATGCCCGGGGCCGTCACGTGCAGCACCAGCGACCTCAGGTTGGCGTCGCCTGCACGTTCCATGGC
>CAZPAT010000205.1:0-2831 GCA_964584485.1 uncultured Bifidobacterium sp. | reverse complement strand
GCACGGGGTCGCGCGAGGTGGACACGTTCCGCACCATCCAGGTGACGCCGTACGTCGACGTGCGCACGCTGTCGCAGGTGGCCGTGCTGGCGCCCACGTCGGCCGCCGCCAAGCGCCGTGCCGAGGGGTGAGGCCGCCGTGGCCGATCCGGTGACCGGGGAAATCGAGCCCGCCCGCCCGCTGCCGGTCGGGCGCATCCGCAGCCTGCCGCGCCGGCCCGACCACCTGGGGCGCGTGGCCGCCATGGCGGCAGCGGCCGTGCTGCTGCAGGTCACGCTCATGCCGTACCTGACGGTGTCGGACGGGGCGCCCGACATCTGCATCGCGGTGGTCGTCATCGTGGCCGTGCTGCGCGGATCCTTCGTGGGCGCCGTCACGGGATTCGCATGTGGCCTGCTGGTGGAGCTCACCACCCCCGTGGGCACGCTGGGCGTGCTGGCCCTGCTGTACCTCGCCGCAGGCTATTGGTGCGGGCGCTTCGTCGAGCGGCCCGAGGCAGAGAGCCTCGGCCTGCCGATGGCGTTGGTGTTGGCGGCGAGCGCCTTCGTGCAGGTGGGGTACGCGGTCTTCCAGGTGCTGCTCGGCACGGAGATCGATGTGTCCGCCGTGGCGGTCCGCATGGTGGTCCCGGGCATCGTGCTCACCGCGCTCGTGGCCATCCCCGTGCTGTTCGTCGCGCGGCGACTGCTCGGGGCCCCGGTGGACGTGGAACCGGGGATGCTCAGGTCGTGAGCACACTCACGCCCCGACCGCCCGATCTCCCGCCGGGGGAGCAGCCGCGCCCGCGCCGCCGCCGCCGCCCGCCCCGGTCGGTGCTGCGCATGACCTCCTTCGCCGCGCTCGCGCTGCTGCTGTTCGGCGTGCTGGTCGCCCGGCTGTGGTTCCTGCAGGTGATCGGCGGCGGCGAGTACCAGGAGCGCGCCGAGGCCAATCGCCTTCGGACGGTCATTACCGAGGCCCCCCGGGGCGCGATCACCGACCGCAACGGCAAGGCGCTCGTCACCAGCCGCGAGGTGCTGAACCTGGTCGCCGAGCCTCAGCAGGTGGGCGGCGCGCGGAGCGCGGCTGCGCTGCGGCGGTTGTCCGTGGCGCTCGGCCACCCGCCCGGGTACTTCGCCGCGAAGGTGCGGAAGGCCCAGGAGGCGCGCCCGTTCGAGCCGGTGGTGCTGGAGGAGGAGACCGGCCCGGAACTGCAGGCCTACGTGGAGGAGCGCGCATCGCAGTTGCCGGGCATCAGCCTGCGTGCGGCATACGTGCGCGACTACCCACAGGGGTCCACCGCGGCCCACCTGCTGGGCTACACCGGCCCGATTCCGGCAGAGAATGCGGAGGCGTACGCCGACCGCGGCTACGTGGGCAACGAGACCGTGGGGCGCGCGGGCATCGAGGCCCAGTACGAGCAGTACCTGCGCGGCATCGATGGGCGTGAGCAGGTGGAGGTGGATGCCCGTGGCGAGGTGGTGGGTCGCGGAGTGCTGTCGCGCTCGCCGGCGCAGCCCGGCGAGACCCTGCGCCTCTCCATTGACCTGAAGGTCCAGAAGGCACTGGAAGCGGCCCTGCGGGAGGAGGTCCGGGGATCGGGCGTGTCCACCGGCGCCGCGGGCGTGGCCCTCGACCCCCGCACGGGCGCCGTGCTGGCGCTGGCGTCGTACCCCACCTTCAACCCCGAGGTGTTCCAGTCCGGCACCCCGCGCGAGGTGCGGCGGGTGCTCACTGGCGCCGGTCGGCCCCTGCTGGATCGCGCCATCGCGGGCGAGTACCCGGCGGCCTCCACCTTCAAGGCGATCACCGCCGCCGCGGCGCTCGAGTCCGGCCTGTACACGCCTGGGGAGTCCATCAACTCGCCCGGCTCGGTCACGTTGTACAAGACGCTCTTCCGGGGGTTCAACAACCTCGACCACGGCATCATCAATCTGGTCACCGCGCTCGAGGTGTCGAGCGACACGTTCTTCTACGAGCTCGCCGACCGCTCGTTCCGGCGCCAGGGGTGGCCGTTCCAGGACTGGTCGCGCAAGTTCGGGCTGGGCCGCCCCACGGGGATCGACCTGACCGAGGGGGAGAGTGCCGGCCTGGTGCCGGACCTCGCGTACAAGCGGCGCACGTGCGATCGCGCCTCCGACCCCATCAACTGCTCGTGGCGGCCGGGTGACTCGGTCAACATGTCGATCGGTCAGGGCAACGTGCTGGTCACGCCCATCCAGATGGCGGTGGCCTATGCGGCCATCGCGAACGGCGGCACGATCGTCACGCCCACCCTGGGGCGCGCGGTGGTGGACCAGGACGGCCGGGTGCTGCGCGACCTCGTGAGCGCGCGTGCCTCGCGGCCACTCGGCCTGAAGAAGGAGAACGCCGACATCATCCGCCGGGGACTGCTGCGGGCGGCCAATGGCAATGGCGGGACCGCCACGCCGGTGTTCGGCGCGCTTCCCCGCTCCGCCCAGGTCGCGGGGAAGACGGGGACCGCCGAGAACCCCAGCGGAATCGACCACGCCTGGTACGTGGGCTACGCACCCGCGGACGACCCGGAGATCGTGGTCGCCGTGGTCGTGGAGCGCGGCGGGCAGGGCGCGAATGCCGCGGCGCCCGCGGTGTGCCGCGCCATGAGCGCCTATCTGGGATTCGGCGCCGCCCGCTGCGGTACCGGGGCGAAGGCCAACTGATGACCACCCTGCCCGGGCAGGTGCCCACGCGCCCGGCGCGCGCCCGCGCGCAGTCCGCGCTCGCGGGCATCGACTGGTGGCTGCTGGGCGCGGCGCTCGCGGTGTCGGGCTTCGGGGTGTACGTGGTGAAGGTGGCCACCGAGGGCGACGTGCCCGGGGATCCCGGGTACT
>CAZPAT010000204.1:0-2852 GCA_964584485.1 uncultured Bifidobacterium sp. | reverse complement strand
ACCTCGGCGATGCCCTTGCTCTCGCTGTCGGGCTCGTAGTAGTCGTCGCGGTAGATCAGCAGCACCATGTCGGCGTCCTGCTCGATGGCACCGGACTCGCGCAGGTCCGAGAGCATCGGCCGCTTGTCGTTTCGCGCATCGGGTGACCGGTTCAGCTGCGACACAACGATGATCGGCACGTCCAGGTCGCGGGCCATCATCTTGAGCCCGCGCGAGATGGCCGAGAGTTCCTGCACGCGGTTCTCGTCGCGGCGCCTCAGGTTGGGGGCGCCCTCCATCAACTGGATGTAGTCGACGATGATCAGGCCCAGGTCCCCGGCGCGGGCCTTCAGACGGCGCGCCTTCGTGCGCATCTCCGTTACGGTCATGCCCTCGGAATCGTCGATGAAGATCGGCGCCTTTGACAGCCGGTCGGCCGCCTGGCTCACGCGGGGCCAGTCGTCGGCCGACAGCCGACCGCTGCGCATGCGCGAGGCATCCACCATCGCCACCGAGCACAGCATGCGCTGGGTCAGTTCCTCGCCGCTCATCTCCAGGCTGAAGATGGCCACGGGCTTGCCCTCGGCCAGGGCCACATGCTCGCCCACGCAAAGGGCCAGCGCCGTCTTGCCCATCGACGGCCGGGCGGCCACCACCACGAGGTTCGACGGACGGAAGCCCCCGGTCAGGCGGTCCAGGTCCTCGAAGCCCGTGGGCAAGCCGGTCACCTCCGACCCGTGCTCGCTGGCCGCCACCAGCCGCTCCATGCTGCTCATGACCAGGGCATCGGTGCCCACGAAGTCGCCGCGCGTGCGCTTCTGGGTGAGGTCGTAGATCAGGTCCTCTGCCCGCTGCACCATGTCGGTGGTCTCGCCCTCGCGCTCGGCCACGAGGGTCTCGATCTCCTGCCCCACCTGCAGCAGGCGCCGCTGGGTGGCGGTGTCGCGCACGATCTCGGCGTAGGCCCGGTACGACGCCGAGATGTACGGCGTGGTCATCAGGTCCAGCACGGCGTCACGCCCGCCGGCCATGTCCAGGTCACCGGTCTTCGTGAGCTGCTCGATGACCGTGATGGGCTCGATGGGCTCGCCCACCGCGAACAGCTCGGTGATGGCGTTGAAGATCCGCCGGCTGCCCTCGCGGTAGAAGTCGTCGAGGGTCACCAGGGCCATCGCCTCGGCGATGTTGTTCTGTGGCCCGTCGATCAGCGAGGCCAGCAGCAGGTGCTCGGCCTCCTGGTTCTGCGGCGGGGCGATGTGCCCGCCGGGCGCCGGGGCGACAGGCGCCGCGCTACGGCGCACGACCGCTCCGGCGTCGGAACTCACTCGTCCAGCAGCGGGGAGACGATCGTCTTCACCTCGGCAGTGCCCGCTTCGCCCAGGTCCACGGGCACCACGTACGTGCCCGTCGAGCGGATCGGCGGGTCCACCGCGATGTGACGACGGTCGATCCGCACCTCACGGGCCTCGAGGATGGCCTCCGAGACGTCCGCGGAGGTGATCGAGCCGAACAGGCGACCATCGCCCCCGGCCTTCGCCTTCAGCGTGAGGATGGTGCGGCCCAGCAGGTCCACCAGCTCGCGGTCCTCGGCCAGCTTCTTGGCCCGGGCAGCCGCGCGCTGCTCCTGGGTGCGCTGCACCTCTGCGATGCGTGCCGGGGTGGCCACCTCCGCGAGCTGACGCGGCTCGAGGTAGTTGCGCATGTAGCCGCGGGCCACGTTGACCACGGCACCGGCCTCGCCGAGGCCCTTGATGTCTTCGAGGAGGATTGCCTGCATCAGCTGCTTCCTAGAACGGGATGTCGTCGTCCCCGGCGGGCGCCGGGGCGGGTGATGAGAGGTCACTGGTGTCGACCGGCAGGTCGCCACCGGGGCTCGCGGGCGCGGCCTGCGACGACCAGCCGCCGCCTCCACCGTCGCCGTCGCCACGGGAATCGAGGAAGAACACATCGTTGGCCACCACGTCCACGCTCTGGCGCTTGGTGCCGTCCTGGGCCTCCCACTCGCGCCACTGCAGGCGTCCGTCGATGCCGATGCGGCGGCCCTTCGCCATGTAGTTGGCCACGGTCTCCGCCTGGCGGCCGAACACGCTGACGTCGAAGAAGTTCGGCTTGTCCACCCACTGGCCGCCCTCGTCGCGCGCGCGGCCGTTCACCGCCACGCGCAGGGATGCGATGGCGTCGCCCGAGCGCGTGTGGCGCAGCTCGGGGTCACGGGTGAGGCGACCGATGAGGGTCACGCGATTCAGGTCGGCGGGCACGGTGGCTCCTCGGCGTCGGTCGGGTGGCTAGCGGTCGCGCCTGCGGCCGCCGCCACCGCCGCGACGACCGCCACGGGGGCGCTCCTCGCGCTCGGGGCGCTCGTCCACGGGCTCGGGCACGCCGTTGGCCTGCACGGTGGCCAGCTCGGCCTCGCTGAGGCGGAAGGGCATGGCGCGCAGCACCACGTCCTTGCTGATGGCCATGACGCGGCCGATCTCGTCGATGGCCTCGGGGGTGGTCTGGCACGTGATGATCACGTACACGCCATCGGACTGCTTCTGCACCGGGTAGGCGATGGCCCGACGGCCCCACTCGGCGACGTCGTCCACCGTGCCGCCGGCGTCCTCGACCAGGGAGCGCACCCGCGAGATGGCCTCGGCGTGCTTCTCGCCATCCGCCTCGGTGCTGAGGATCATCATGATCTGGTACGGGGTGATCGCCGGGCCTCCGGTGTCGGTCTCAGGTGTGCATCGGGTCGCGCGCAGCAGGGCAGGGGCCAATGGACAGGCCCTTACCGGCCGCGGCAGGCGGGAGACTATAACAACGCGACGATCGGGTTCGGCACGTGGTGTGGCGCCGTGCGCGCCGCACCGTGACAGCGGATGCCGGCCCTA
>CAZPAT010000203.1:0-2862 GCA_964584485.1 uncultured Bifidobacterium sp. | reverse complement strand
TCGCGCGGGAACGGCACGCTGCTCAAGCGACTGCTCATCATCGGACTCATCGGCGGCCTGGTGTTCGCGTACGTGGGGCCGGTGCGGGACTACCTGCGCCAGAAGGATCAGTTGCGCGCCGAGCAGCTGGAGTTGATCGACGCCCGCGCGGTGCGCGACGGACTGGCGCGGCAGATCAAGGCGCTGGGGCGCGACGACGTGCTGGAGGCCCGTGCGCGCGAGCTCGGCATGGTGCGGCCGGGCGAGACGCCCTACGCGGTCCGCGGCATCCGGAAGCCCGACCCCCCGCCGAAGGCCGCGCCCGATGAGCCGACCGGGGTCTGGGGCTTCATCAGCGGCCTCATCGGCTGACGCCGATGCCGAGGCCATCCGCCGCCTGATCGGCCGCGATCCCCACGCGGGATTCCGGGTGGCGGTCCGGTGCCCGTTCGGCGCGCCCGCGGTGATCGAGAACGACCCCCGCGATGCGCGCGGCTATCCGTTTCCCACCCGCGAGTGGCTGGCGTGCCGGGCGCTCGTCACCGCCGTCAGCCGGCTGGAGGCGCGGGGCGGGGTGCGGATGTTGGAGCAGGACCCCGACATGGCTGGACCCCTCGCCGACGCCCATGCGCGCCATCGGGCGCTGCACGACGGCCACCGCGTCGCCGGGGCGGGTGACCCCGACCACGTCAAGTGCCTGCACGCCCACCTGGCGTTCGCGCTGGCGCAGGGCGGGAGCCCGGTGGGGGACTGGATCATGGAGCGCAGCGGGGCGGCATGGCCGGCGCAGTGCTGCGCGCAGGAGGCCACGTGAGGGGCGTGCCGCCGGGCATCGCGAGCGCCCTGATCGAATGGGACGCCGGCGAGCGGCGCCTGGACGAACCCGGGCCCGCCCGTGACGCCCGCCTGCGCGTGGCAGGGGCGGTGGACGACGAGCTCCGCCGCCGCGTGGGCGCCACCTATGCGCTGGCGGACCTGGTGCAGGCGTATGGGGAGTCCTCGCGCTGGTTCCTGGAGGTCGCCGAGCGCACGGCCCCCGCCGTGCCCGCCGCCTGGGACCCCGCATGCACGCTCGATGCGGTCTTCGCCCGGTGGGCCCGCAACGCCAGTGATGCGGTGGCCCGGTGAGCACCGCCCGTGCCCGTGGCGAGACGCCCGGAGGCCGCACCCCGGGATCGGTCAGCCGGCGCGTCGCGATCATCGCCGCCGTGGTGGCGCTGGTGGTCGGCGGGGTGCTCGGCTACGTGGCCCGTGGTGGGCCGGACCCGCCCGCGGAGATCCAGGTGACCACTCCGGTCCCCGTGGTCACCGTCACCGTGCGGCAGTAGGCGCCGGGGCGGTCCACTCCGCCGCGAGCCCGGGCTCGGATGTCTCGCCGCGATCGATGAGGGCGTGAATGGCGGGCAGGGCGTCGCGCCGCAGGTACACGTGCCGCTGGCCCACCGACGGCTTCTCGCCCAGCAGGCCGGCGCGCACCAGCGCCTCGCCCACGGCGAGGGCATCGTGACGGTCCTCGGGCGCCGCGCCGCGATACAGGTGGTCGAATTCCGTGTGGTACTGCGCCCCCACCTTGCCCATCCGCAGCAGGCGGCGCAGCACCGTGCGGGCATGGCGCCTGCGGGGGCACGGATCGTCCTCCACCTCCAGGCTCGGCGCATCCGGTGGGGGCGGTGCGCCATCCAGTCCCCATCGCCGCAGCTGGTCGATGATCTCGGGTGGGTATGCGGCGGCGTCCATGGCCTGTCCGTGGGCGGCGAGCACGAGCGCCACGCGCACGGGATGCGACCACGTGGCCGCGGCCGGCGCGCTCAGGGGGTGGTCGGGATCGAGTCGGGACGGGGGGCCGGACAGCAGCACCTCCGGTCCGTCGGGCCGCACGTCGGGCGGCAACGTGGCCAGTACGCCACGCGCCGGGGGCGTGAACGCCTCGGCGAATGCCAGGCCCGCGATCTCCTCATCAATCCCGGGCAGCGTGAGCAGCGCAAGCCCATGCCAGTCGAGCACGGTGATGGCCTCGGGCACCGCCCCGGCCTCCACCGCCGCGCCAAGGCACCGCATCAGCACCTCAGCCGCCCGCCGGGGCGCCATGTCGCGCGCCTGCTGGGCCGAGACCGGCAGGATCCACGCGGCGCAGCGGTCTGGGGTCTCGCCTGCCCATGCCCACGCCACGTGCGCGCGGTCATGCAGGTGCTTCTTCGAGAGCCCGAGCGCCTCGCGCACGGCCTCGTCGTGGTCCCCGCGCTGCCAGGCGGGGAGCCCGCGCGCGACCTCGCCGGGAGCCCGCGCCAGGTCCTGCACGCCGAGCGGCGTCACGGGACCGGCGCGGATGCCCCCGCGCTATTCGGCGTCGTCCGGCTCCGCGCCGGCGTCGGCCTCGTCATCGTCGATGTCATCGGCCGACTCGCCATCCACGATGCTCGCGTCGGTGGCGCCCTCCACCGTCTCTGCCTCGCCCGAGGCCACGGCCTCGAGGGCCTCGACCAGCGTGGTCGCCACCCCGGCCGCGGCGGCGTCCTCGGCCTCCATCGCTTCCTCATCCTCCAGTTCCAGCAGGAGGGGGTCGGCCTCGAATGCCGATGCGTTCGGCAACTCGCGCTCCTCCGGGCTGCCGTCGGGGTTCCAGTGCACGTCCACCTCGCCCGCGAGGATCTCCGCCTCGGACAGGGCGACGGGATCGCGTGACGACAGCTCGCCGGGTGCAGGGGGCGGGGCGTCCTCCGAGCGCAGCTCAGCGGGGTCGGCGGTGAGCCAGAGGGTGATCTGGCGCGCGCGCTTCGACACGGCATGGACCAGCGCGTAGCGGCTGCCATCGACGTGCTCGAGTGCGTCATCCAGCCGGCGTCCGTAGAGCATCAAACCTCCAAGGTCATCCCAAAGAACAGC
>CAZPAT010000202.1:0-2889 GCA_964584485.1 uncultured Bifidobacterium sp. | reverse complement strand
TGCGCGCGGGCGCCTCTACTCGCCCAGGATCCTCCTCCAGGCGTTGAGCGTTACCCGGAGGGTGTCCTCGACGACCTGCTGTGCCGTCGATTCGCGGAACCGCCGGTACCAGAGGCGCTCGTCGATCGACACCAGCACCTCCGCAGTTCCCCGGGGGTCGGCGACCTCCGGGTGCAGCGAGCGGATCCGTGCCTCCACCGCATCCACGAATCCCCAGTACCCCGCTTCGTACGCGGCACGCACGGCGGGGTCGGACGGCGCCTCGTCGCACACGGCGATGAACACGCTGGCCTGCGCTGCGAACACCTCGATGTTTGTGCGCAGTGAGGCCTCGAGGTCGGCGTCTGGATCACCGGACAGCCAGTCCTCTGCGGCCTCGGTGAGATCGTGGACGAAATCCCCCCACAATGCGACGAGGAGCCCCCCGCGGTCCTCGAAGTGGCGGTAGAAGATCGTGCGCGACAACCCCGCTCGCGCCATCACGAGGTCTATGGTCAGCCCCTCATAGCCATCCTCGGCAAGGACCTCCCGGGCAGCGGTCATGATCGCCTTTCGCGCGTCACTGCGCGCGCGCCTTCTTCCGGACTTTACGTCCCCCCGTGCCCGTTTCCCCATGCTCGGATGCGATGGACTTCCGTCGGCCATATCCCCGTCCCTGAAGGTTGACGCGCTTATCCTAGCGACGCGCGTGTGACGAAGCGTCTGGTATCGATGGTCCCCGAGGTGATCCCGTGGCCTCAGTTCCCTCGCCACAGGCCCCGCGAGCGGCCTTCGCATCTCCTCGCGGACAGGATCAATCGCGTGATGCGGTGACCTCGTCGTGGCGTGCTCCCGAGAGAGCGAAGTACGTCAGCGTGACCACGATGGCGTAGAAGGGGGCGAAGATCGCGCCCTGGACGAGCGTGGTGAGGAACTGCGAGAGCCACCCGGGGAGCCAGACCAGGATCACCCCGACGACCGCTCCGGCGATGATCACGATGAGGAGCGAGAGGAGGGCGACGCCGAAGACATTCCACGCGTTTCCGCGCACGTACCTGGTGCTCGCGCTGAAGGCGTCCAGAACGCCAGTCCGCTCGAGCACAATGCAGGGCCCGATGACGAACCAGAGGGTCATCAGGATCAGGCCCGGGATGATCAGCAGGATGAACCCGATGAGCAGTCCGATGGATGCCAGGATCCCGGCCCCCAGCAGGGGCAGGATGAAGGGCCATGCGCGGGAGATGGTCTCGCCGACGGAAAGGTCAATGCGTCCGTCGCGGGCGTCGGCCACCGCGGTCACGAGGGCTCCGGTCAGCACGATGCTGCCGGCCAGCGAGATGACCGAGGCGATCACCAGCCCCGCTGCCCCGGCGAATGACAGCAGCAGTGCGGCGATGGCGACCGTGAAGAAGATGGTCACGCCCACGCCTGCGAAGTGCTTCCAGAAGCGTCCGTACAGCGACAGCGCGTCGCCGATGATGGCGGAGGGGGAGAGGGTGGGGGGTGATGGCATGTGCGCGGCCTCCTACGTCCTCACGCAGGTGAGGTGCATGTTGAGCATGGTGGTGACGGGCAGGCGCGATGCCTTCACGCGCACGGTTGCACCCCGTCGGTCGTGCGAGCGGCGAAGCAGCGAAAACTTCGTGGTGCGCACCTGCGCGGCGGTCGGTGGCTTCATGTTCCGTGGGGCATGCTCAGGTGTGATCTCCACCTGCCCGGTTCGCCGGTAGCCTCCCGGGCACGCCATGCGGACCGTGCGCTGCACGTTCCGCTGGAGCGTGATGCGCCGCCAACGGGTGACCGTCGGCGTGGCCGTATCGGCATGGCGGACTACGTGGTTTCGCTCCGCGGGGCGCGCGTTGTGGCGCACGGTGCCGGCGTGCTCCCGCGCCATGGCACGCGCACCTGGTGGGGTGCGCTCGTTCGGCGTATAGACACCCCCACCGGAGTAGTAGTCGTTCTGGCCGACGGCGTCGTCGGCTGCCAAGCAGGCCATCGCGTACTGAGCTGTCTGTGATTCGAACAGGTCGGAGTTCCCGAAGGCCATGACCGCCGTGCCCCAGGTCGTGGGGGCGTTGGCAACATCCAGGTCCCAGTTGCCGAGCTGGATCGTCTTCACCTCGGCAACGTCGGATCCGATGTCGGAGCCCCCCTGCCAGGCGATGCCGTGCGAGCCCGCACCGTTGGCGTTGCTGCTCACGGTGGCGCCGTTGCTCGGCCATGAACCTGTGGTGTCAAGAGCCAGGAACGCCTGGCCGGAATACGCAAACCCGCCGCCGAAGTTCGAGGCCGTGGGATACGGGCCGGTGAGGATGTCCTCGCAGGTGGCCGTGGCGTTGTAGATCGTCCAGGGCTTGACCGTGACCCACCCGGAGAGCGACTGAAGGCAGTTGTTCGTGACGGTCCAGTCGCTCACGCCGTCGTTGTTCTGGCACGCGCCGTAGCCGTTGTCGCCCCAGTTGTACGAGCCGGCCTGGGCGACCCCGGCCGCGCCGAGGCCCACCACCGCCACTGTCGCGAGCGCTGCCGTCAGGCGGAGATGCTGTGGACGTGTGGGGATGTTCACCGCAGTCCGCTCCTCGCGTGGTCAGTTGCAGGCGGGATCGCTGGTCGTCTGGTCTACACGCGGCGGAACACGATCTTCTGGGCCGCGTTGTCGCCGTACTGCGAGCGTGCCTGGATGTCCACCTGCAGGTTCTGGCCGGCTGCCCACGGAGTGGCACCGAGGCACGCGGTCAGGTCGATGGTGAACGTGAGCGTATTCGCGGGGCTTGCGGCGCGGTCGCCCTGGGAGTCCTGGAGACCGTCACCGGCTGCCGACAGGTCCGGGTCGCTGGTGCTGTACGCGCTCATCGCGCAGCGGCCGGGTCCCGGGGTGGGTGCACCCGGCGAGGCGGATGGGCCATTGGG
>CAZPAT010000201.1:0-2891 GCA_964584485.1 uncultured Bifidobacterium sp. | reverse complement strand
GGTACGCTGCCGCCGTGCGCCTGACCTGCCCCCGTGATGACCTTGCCGCCCGCCTCGCCCTGGCATCACGCGCGGCGTCGGGCAAGGGGACCATCCCCGTACTCGCGAACGTCCTCCTGAGGGCCGAGGAGGGCCTGGTGGAACTCGCGGCCACCGACATGGAGGTATCGCTCCGCGTGCCCCTCGAGGATGCCGGCGTGGAGGAGCACGGATCGGTGGTGCTCCCGCGGCTGGCCGCCGACCTGGTGCGCAGCATGTCTCCCGGGCCCGTGTCCATCGTGCACGCGGAGAACGAGGGGCAGGTCCAGATCTCGGGCGGCGGATCCTCGTTCAGCCTCAACTGCCATCAGTCGGGTGAGTACCCGGAGCTCCCGCAGGACGGCGGCGTGGGGGTACCCATGCCCGCCCGCGCATTCACGGAGTGCGCCGACCGCGTGGTGCGCGCGGCCTCGCGGGACGAGACCCGCCCGGTGCTCACGGGCGTCCTCGTGAGGATGGGCCCCGGCGGCCTGACGATGGCCGCGACCGACAGCTACCGGCTTGCTGTTCGCACCGTGCCACTCGAGAATCCACCCGCAGAGGAGCGCGAGGCGATCATCCCGGCGCGCGCCGTGACCGAGGCCGCCCGCCTGGCGTCGCAGGCCGGCGATGCGGAGGTGGAGATCGCACTCGGGGAATCCCAGGCCACCATCCGTTGCGGCGGGGTGCGCCTCACCACCCGCCTCATTGATGGGCAGTTCCCGGACTACCGGCAGCTGATCCCCGCCGAGTTCGAGCAGGAGGTCCGGCTTGACAGGGCGGAGTTCCTCGGCGTGCTCACGCGCATCGGCGTGCTGGCGCAGCGCACGGCACCCCTTCGCCTGTCGTTCGAGCAGGGCCAGTTGACAGTGGCCACGGCAAGCGACCAGGTGGGCGAGGGGCGCGAATCCCTTCCGGTGGCGTACGCGGGTGAGCCGATGGAGATCGGCTTCAATGCCGACTTCCTCAGGGAGGGCGTCGACGGGATGTCGGGCGATGAGGTGCGCCTGGGGCTGATCAGCCCACTCCGGCCGGGACTGCTGCGCGGGGAGTCGGACGGTCACCGCTATCTCCTGATGCCCATCCGCCTTCCCGGGTAGGACCGTGCCGGCCGGCGCCTGGACGGCCACGCACCTGGATGTCGCCGACGTGCGGTCCTGGCACAGGGTGTCGGTGGACCTCCCGCCGGGCGGCATCGTGCTGTGCGGACCGAACGGCGCCGGCAAGACGTCGCTCGTCGAGGCCCTCGTGCTGGCGTGCCTCGGGGTGTCGTGCCGCACCTCGCGCGAATCGGAGGCGGTGCGCATGGGTTCCCCGGCACTGCATGTGTCCCTCGACCTCCACGGCCCGAGCGGTGCGCAGCACCGGGAGATCGGATACGCATCCGGACGCGGCAGGCGGCTCACCCGCGATGGCGACACCGTTCGTTCCCTGGCGGACTGGCGCGCGGCCGGCAGCGTGCTGGTGTTCCTGCCCGAGGAACTGCGCGCGGTGAAGGGACCACCGGCAGCGCGGCGCCGGCACCTGGACCGATTGCTGGAGGCAGCGGCCCCGGGATATGCCGATGACCTGGCGGCGTACGGGGCATCGGTATCGCAGCGGAATGCGGCCCTTCGCGGTGCGCGCGCCGGCCGGATGGGCGTTGATGCCGTGGCGCCATGGGAGCCCGCCATGGCGGCGCATGGGGCCCGGATCATCGCCGCGCGCCGCGACGCCCTTCATGCGCTGTCGGGTCCCTTCGCGCGGTGGATGGAGGACCTCGGCGGGGGGCCCGGGGCCGTCGTGCGCCTCGAGCCGTCCCCGGCTGCGCTCGCGGACGTGCCCACAGACGCGCTCGAAGGGCACCTCGTCGGGCGGTTGCGCGATGCACGGCCCCGCGAGATCGCCGCGGGCCTCACCCTGGCGGGCCCTCACCGTGATGACGTCTTCGTCGGCCAGGAGCGCGATGGCACCACGGTGGACCTGCGCGCGGTGGGAAGCCAGGGCGAGCAGAGAACGGCGGTGCTGGCACTGATCATGGCGCACCGGGAGTACCTCGGCGCGCACGCCGGCCTACCCATCCTGGTGCTGGACGACGTGCTGTCGGAACTGGACCCGCGCAGGCGCGGCCTCCTGCTGGATGCCCTGGTGGGAGCCGGGCAGTGCCTGCTGACCACCGCGGACCCCGCGGCAGCGGATGCCGCGGCACAGCGCGGCGCCCACGTCGTCACGGTGGAAAGGGGGGTGGGTGTCACGACGACGCCGGCGTGATCCGGTCGGCATCGGCGACCTCCTGGGCCGTGCGACCCGGGCCTTCACGCGTCCTGGCGACTCGGTCCTCAGCTCCGTGCGCGCGGCGTGGAGCGACGCCACCGGCCCAGGCACCGTGAACCACGCCTATCCCATCCGCCGCAGCCGTGCCGGGGTGGTGACCGTGGCGTGCTCCGATGCGGTATGGGCGCATGAGCTGGGGATGCGCGAGGAGGAGATCGCCGCCCGCCTGGCGGCTGCCCTGGGTGACCCCGACGCCGTCGCGGGCCTGCGGTTCGTGGTGGCCGACCACGCGATCCCCCGGGTTGATGACGAGGCGCCCCCCCGCCCGCCGTTGCCGGATCCGGGTCCGGAGGCGCTCCGCCGCGCGCGGGCGGCGACGGCGCACATCGACGACCCGGAACTGCGCGCGGTGATCACCCGCATGGCCGCCCGGGCGATGGAGCGTGAGACGGGTCCCTGACGTGCCCGGCGCACCCGGTTTCCGTGGGGCCCGCTGGTAGGTTTCCCCCTGCACACAGGCGGCGATCGGGCGTCCCCGCGCCGGTCGCCGCGCCGCCCCGGCACGGCCCCTGAGGAGGGGCGGCATGGGTCGGCCCGACGCGAGGAGACAGGTGACCGAA
>CAZPAT010000200.1:0-2900 GCA_964584485.1 uncultured Bifidobacterium sp. | reverse complement strand
GGACGGTGCCCAGCACGATCAGGGCCATCAGGATCACCCTGCCGGCGCCGATGCGTCCGTGGCGCGCGCGGCCCTCGCGGCGTCGCCGCATGCGGTTGATCTTCATCGCGCCCTGCCTGGGATGGGTCGGATGTCCCAGGCCACGCGGCCCGTGCGGTAGTCGAGCAGGCCGATCACCTGCGGCGGGCCGCCGTTCACGCGTCCCGTGACCACCCAGTTGAGCTCGTCGTCGACCTGCACCGTGCGGCGTGCGGGCAACGGCCCGGTGCCGCCCGTGGGCACCGGGACGGTCCAGTCATCCGGGATCGCCCGCAGCGATACGTCCGAGGCCACGGCCGGGGCCCCGGCCCAGGCCTGCGAGGCCTGCTGCCAGGCGGCATCGGCGGTCCCGAGTCGCGGATTGCGGGACGCGACCGCGGCCTCCCACAGAAACGCCCAGCCCGCGACCGGATTGGCCAGGTAGTCGGAGGACGGCCGCTCGGCGTAGGCGGTGGCCGCGAGCGACGGTGCCCAGAAGGCGACGATGGCGCCGCCCGCGATCATGGCGGCAGCGGCGGGCCCGGGAATGCGGCGGGTGCGTGGGGCGTCGTGGGTCGTCATTGCGGCAGGCACGGGCACGGCCGCCGAGTATAGGACCGCCCCCGCACCGGACCGTTCGCGCCGGTTGCCCCTTACCCTGCCCGACGATGACCTCCATTCCCGTCCGCGCGGTGACCCTGGATGCCTTCGGGACCCTCATCGCCATGGATCCCCCCGCGCCCCTGCTGCGCGCGGCGCTCGCCGACCACGGCTACGCGATTCCCGGGGACGTGGTGGAGGACGCCCTGCGCCGTGAGATCGCCCACTACCGGGCGCGCATGCACATCGGCGCGGACGCCGCGGGCGTGGCCGCACTGCGGGCCGAGTGCGGCGCGGTGCTGGCGGACGCGCTCGGGCCGGCCGGGCCCGACCCGGCCACCGCCACGCAGTTGCTGCTGCGATCGCTGCGCTTCCGGTTGTACGCGGACGTGCCGGGCCTCCTCGATGCACTCGATGCCCGGGGCGTGCGCATGGCGGTGGTGAGCAACTGGGATGCGGGCCTGGCGGGGCATCTGGCGCGCCTGGGGGTGGCGGACCGGTTCGCCGTGGTGTTGGCGAGCGCGGCAGCGGGCGCGGCCAAGCCCGACCGGGCGATCTTCCTGGAGGCGGCCCGCGCCATGGACGTGGACCCGGCCGCGGTGCTGCACGTGGGCGACCGCCGCCATGAGGACTACGAGGGGGCGCGGGCCGCCGGCATGCGGGCCGTGCTGCTGGATCGCACGGGTACGCTGCCCGGCCCCGACGTCGTTCACTCCCTCGACCACGTGACGACGGCCTTCACCCCATGAATCCCACGCGCACCACCTACCTGCTCGGCGTCATCGTCATCGCGACGATGGCCGCCATGTACCTGCTGGCGTTCGTGCTGGGCGCCGAGCCGCTGCCGCTCGCGGCGGTGTTTGCGGTCGGGGTGTTCGCCGCGTTCGGCGCCGTGATCACGCTGCGCACCTCCCGACCGGTGCCACATCCCCGGGTGCGCGAGGTCGTGGTCGCGCTTGGGGCCACCGCGATCACCCTCTTCATGGCACGCGACATGGAGATACCCCAGCTGGTGGCCGCCGCGTTCGTGGCCACCAGCCTGGGTGTGATGGCACTGCCGGGTGGACCACTCGATGCCGTCTCCGCGGGAGCCGGCTACACGGGGTCGTTCGTCGGGCTCCTGACGCCGGACATCACCCTGTCGTGGCACTGGGTGATGCTGGCGGGCGGCCTCGCGGGCCTGCTGTGGACGCTCATCGGCCCCGCGGTGATGGATGGCGTGGGCGGGCGAATGGGCGTGGTGGGGTTCATGGCGTCCTCGGCCATCTACGCCGCGGCGTCGCTCACCGGCGAGGACCACAACGCCGTGCTGCTGCCCGCCGTCGACGGCATGGCCCATGCGGCGGTGATCCCCATCGGTGCCTTTGCCGCGCTCATCACGTGGACCCTGATGAACCGTGCCGCATGGGGGTTCAACCTGGCCTCGGGGCTTCCATCGCTGGTCGTCTGCGGCGTGGTGGCGATGGCAGGCATGGGCGCCACCGGCACCGTGCTGGCCGCGTCGTGGTTCGGAGGGACCTTCGTAGGCGGTACCTCACTGCGCCGCCTCCCCTCCGCGGCATGGCTGGGTCTCGCAGGTGCCGTCTACGGGGCCTTCATGCTGCACTTCGAGGGCCCCCTGCAGGGGCATGTGGGGGTCATCGGCGTCACGGGCACGATTTCGTGCCTGGCCGTGATCGGCGTCGAGCGCCTCATCCGCCCCGATGCCCTGCCGGCCCTGCTCCCCGCGCGCCTAGCGGGCCAGTCGGGTGTGCCGCAGTAGGGTGGCCAGCCCCTGCTCGAGCTCGGCGGCGCACATCGTGCCGTCTGCCTGCTGGCACTGCCGCAGCCTCTGGCCGATCAGGTGCAGGCCCACCTGATCGAGGGCCGCGGTGACGGCCGCCAGTTGCACGAGCACGTCATCGCACGGCGCGTCCTCGTCGAGCATGCGCTGCACCCCGCGCAACTGGCCCTCCGCGCGCCGCAGGCGCTTCATGATCTGCTCGTGGGTGGGCGGCCCCGATGCCGTGGTGGCCATGGCGGCTAGTGCGCCCCGCAGCCGCAGCCGCCGCCGTGCGCATGGCCGCCCGATGACGGCGCCGCCGCCCCGGCCGCGACCTGGCTGGCGGACCGGCAGGCCACGAACCCCGTGATGCGCTGATCGGCACGGGCGCCGCACGACGGGCACGGGCGGTCCTCGTCGCGCAGGAACCCCTGCCGGAACACCTCGAAGTCGTGCCCGCAGCCGGGGCACCGGAGGTCGTAGGTGGGCACCGGTCAGCTCAGGCCGAGGGCCTGCTCGA
>CAZPAT010000199.1:0-2914 GCA_964584485.1 uncultured Bifidobacterium sp. | reverse complement strand
GGGCAGATCGCCGTGGGCAACGGCTCGTGCGAGCTCATCGTGCACGCGGGCACCGCCCTGCTCGACCCGGGCACCACGGTGATCCACGCCGAGCCGTCGTTCGCCATGTACCCGCACCTCGCCGCCGAAACAGGGGCCGAGGGCATCGCGGTACCGCTCGCCCCGGATGGCGGTCACGACCTCGACGCCATGGCGGCCGCGGTAGATGAGCGCACGCGGCTGGTGATCATCTGCAATCCGAACAACCCGACGGGCGTGTACCGATCGGCCGATGAGATCGAGCGGTTCCTCGACCTCATCCCGGACGACCTCGCGGTGCTGGTGGACGAGGCCTACTACGACTTCGTCGCCGAGCCCGACCGCGGTCGGGTGTCGGTGCTCGCGCGCACCCGGCCGAACCTGCTGGTCACCCGCACCTTCAGCAAGGCCTACGGCCTGTGCGGCCTGCGCGTGGGCTACGGGGTGGGATCCGACGCCTGGGTGCGTGCGCTCGACGCGGTGCGCCAGCCCTTCAACACCAACCAGCTGGCGCAGGTGGCCGCGCTCGAGAGCCTGCGGCACCCGCATGCCATCCAGGCGCGGGTGGATGAGGCCATCGCCGAGCGTGATCGCGTGTCGGCGGCGCTCACGGAAATGGGCGTGCCCTTTACCCGGAGCCACGGCAACTTTATCCTGCTGGGGCCGCCCGACCCGGGCATGGATGCCCGGGTCCTGCACGAGGAACTCCTGAAGCGGGGCATCATCGTGCGCGACGGTTCCGCCCTGGGGTGCCCCGGCACCCTGCGCGTGACCATCGGGGCACCGGATGAGAACGACGCATTCCTGACCGCGCTCGCCGCCGTGGCGGGCACCGGACAACTCATAGGGGACACACCGACACCATGATGATCGTGATGAAGGAAGGCGCGAGCGACGGCCAGATCCAGGCCATCGTGGATCGCGTGACCGCCGCCGGGGCCCAGGCCCACGTATCGCGCGGCGAGTTCGTCACGGTCATCGGCGCCATCGGCGACGACCGCGAGATGATCGCCCAGCTCGACCTGGCCGGGCAGGACGGCGTCGAGAAGGTCGTGCCGATCCTCAAGCCCTACAAGCTGGTGTCGCGTGAGTTCCGCCACGGTGACCTTCCCGTGGTGGTGGACGGCATCAAGGTGGGCGGCGGCTCGTTCGGCCTGATCGCCGGGCCGTGCACCGTGGAGACCCGCGAGCAGACGCTCGAGACGGCGCGCGTCGTGAAGGCTGCCGGCGCGGCGATGCTGCGCGGTGGCGCGTACAAGCCGCGCACCTCGCCCTACACCTTCCAGGGGCTCGGCACGCCGGCGCTCGAGATCCTCGCCGAGGCGAAGGCCGAGACCGGCCTTCCCATCGTGACCGAGCTCATGGACATCCGGCAGCTCGACGACATCCTCGAGGTGGCCGACGTCATCCAGCTGGGCGCCCGGAACATGCAGAACTTCGACCTCATGCGCGAGGTGGGCCGCACCGACAAGGCCGTGCTGCTGAAGCGCGGGCTGGCCAACACCATCGAGGAGTGGCTGCTCTCGGCGGAGTACATCGCCAAGGAGGGCAACGAGCGCATCATGCTGTGCGAGCGCGGCATCCGCACCTTCGAGACCGCCACGCGGTCGACGCTGGACCTCTCGGCGGTGCCGGTGGCCAAGCACATGTCGGCCCTGCCGGTGATCGTGGACCCGTCCCACGCCATGGGGCGTCGCGACTTCATCCTCCCCATGGCACGTGCTGCGGTGGCCGCCGGGGCGGACGGCCTGATCGTGGAGGTCCACCCGGCCCCTGAGCACGCGCTGTGCGATGGCCCACAGGCCCTTTACGCGGATCAGTTCGCCGCATGGGTCGCGGATGTCAAGCGCATCGTGGACGTGATGGGCCTGGTGATGGCGGGCGGCGAGCCCGTGGCCGCCGGGGTCTAGGTGGGCGCGGCCGGGCTGGGCGGCCCGGTCGCCCTTATCGGTGTCGGGCTGATCGGCGGCTCGCTGGGCCTTGCCCTGCGCGAGGCCGGGGTCGCGGACATCCGCGGCGTGGACCCCGCGGATGGCGCCGTGGAGGACGCCCTCGCCCGTGGGGCCATCACCCGGGCGTGCACCGACGTCGCGGATGCCGTCGCGGGCGCGCGCGTGGTGGTGGTGTGTGCCCCCGTCGGCGATATCCCCGAGGTCGTGCGCGCGGCCCTCCGTGCGGCCGATGATGAGGCGGTGGTCACCGATGTCGGCTCGGCCAAGAGCATGGTGCTTGCCGCTCTCACGCCCGCCGAGCGCGAGCGCTTCTGCGGCGGCCACCCCGTGGCGGGCGGCGAGCGATCGGGCGTGGCGAATGCACGGGCCGACCTGTTCACGGGTGCCACCTGGTTCCTCACCCCCACGGGCGAGACGCGACCGGAACTGCTGCGCCGCATCCACGGCATGGTGTCCTCGGTGGGGGCGATCCCTGTCGCGGTGGATGCCGGGGTGCACGACCACCTCATGGCGCTCGTGTCACACCTGCCGCACGTGATGGCATCGGCCCTCATGCGGCAGGCCGCGGGAACGGCTCCGCAGGGGCGCGAGGCGCTCCGGTCGGCGGGGCCGTCGTTCCGCGACCTCACGCGCGTCGCAGGGGCCAACCCGCGCCTGTGGGCGGACATCCTCCTCGGCAACCGTGACGCGGTGCTCGCCGAGACGCGGCGGCACCGCGCGGAGCTGGCCGATGTCGAGGCCGCGCTCGAGCGCGGGGATCGCGCGTGGCTGGAGGAGTTCTTCGGCACCGCCGCCACGGCGCGTGAGCGCCTTGTCGCGCAGGAAGAGGTCACGGGTGGGGAGGTCGTACGCGTGATGGTGGAGGTGCCCAACCGACCCGGTGTGCTGAGCGAGATCGCCACGGCGCTGGGGCACGCCCACATCAACATCGAGGACCTGCACCT
>CAZPAT010000198.1:0-2915 GCA_964584485.1 uncultured Bifidobacterium sp. | reverse complement strand
AAGCCGAGTATCGGACTCGAACCGATGACCCCTTCCTTACCATGGAAGTGCTCTACCAACTGAGCTAACTCGGCGGGTCGGCGCCGTGGCGCGGGCAGGAGTGTAGACCAGGGCGCAGCCCGCGTGGCGACCGGAACGTCAGGTCGTGCGGGAGCCCCGCTTCACCCGGCTTCCCTCGCGCGCGGGGGTTGCCACCGCGGTGCCCCCGCCGCTGCGCGCGGGCTGCTTGCCGAAGGCGCGGCTGCCGCGCGAGGCGTACATCACCTTCGCGAGCGGGTCGCGGAAGCCCGCGGCTTTCCAGGCCTCCTCCTGCCCCAGGCGCTTGGCCATGCGGCCCACCTCGTCCAGCTGGTCGGGCAGCACCATCGTGATGGCGCGCCCGGTGCGGCCGGCGCGCGCGGTGCGGCCCACACGGTGGGTGTAGGTGTCCTGGTCGTCCGGCGGATCGAAGTTGACCACGAGGCCGATGTCGTCGAGGTCGATGCCGCGCGAGGCCACGTCGGTGGCGATGAGCACCCGCGTCTTGCCGTCGGCGAAGCTCTTGAGGGTCTTCTCACGCACCGCCTGGCTCAGGTCGCCGTGCAGTTCCTTCGCCGGCAGGCCGAGCTTGTTGATGCGCTCGGTCAGGCGGGCGGCTCCCCGCTTGGTGCGGCAGAAGATCAGCACGAGGTCGTCCTCGCCCTTCACCAGGTCGATGAGGGTCTCGGTACGGCTGGACGGCTCGACGGGCACGAAGGACTGCTCCAGACGCTCCGACAGCGCGACGTCGGTGCCGGGGTCGTCCTCGGTCTCGATGAGGCCGGGGCTCCTTGTCATCTTGTTGGCAAGACGGGCGATCTCGCCGTCAAGCGTGGCCGAGAACAGCATGGTTTGGCGCTCAGCGGGCAGGAACTTCAGGATGGCCTCGACCTGCGGGATGAAGCCCATGTCCAGCATGCGATCGGCCTCGTCGAGGATGAGGACCTCGATCTTCGACATGTCCACGAGCTTCTGCCGCATCAGGTCCAGCAGGCGGCCGGGGGTCGCCACGACGAAGTCGGCGCCCGCGGCCTTCTTCGCCTGCCGGTCAAGCGGCACCCCGCCGTAGGCCACGGCGGTCTTCAGCCCGAGGGCAGCAGCGAGGGGGGTGACCTCCTCGGTGATCTGCACGGCGAGCTCGCGGGTGGGGGCCAGCACCAGGGCACCGGGATACCCATGCGGCTCATGCAGGAACTCCACGGTGGGCAGTGCGAAGGCCAGGGTCTTGCCCGATCCGGTGGGCGCGCGCACCGTGAGGTCGCGGCCCTCCAGGGCCTCGGGGATGACGGACTCCTGCACCGGGAACGGCGCGATGAATCCCTTGCCGTCCAGCACCTCGCAAACGGCATCGCTCACGCCGAGTTCGGCGAACGTTGCATCGGACATTCGGTTGTTCTCCCTGCGGCACGCGCCGCGATGGTGAGGAACCTTCCACCATCGATACGGGAGACCGTGTCCGGACGGGGAGCTTCCTCGCGATGCGCGGCCCCATGCCGCGCGACGGGCCAACGGTAGCAGCACCCCCGCCGGCGCCTGGGAACGGAGGTCCCCGCTGGTACCCTCAGCCGCCGTGCCGGAGGCTCCCTCAATACTCGATGGCGTCCGTGATCGCTTCGCCGCGTCCACCGACTTCACCGTGGGCCTGGAGGAGGAGTACCAGCTGCTGGATCCGTCCTCGATGGCGCTGGTCCCGCGCTTCGAGGACATCGTCGCCACCGCGCCCGACGAACTGCGCCCCCGGCTGGCCGGCGAGCTGATCTCGAGCGAGCTCGAGTTCAAGACGCAGCCGCATGCGTCGTTCGCCGGCGCGGCCCGCGAACTGGCCGAGGGCCGGCTGGCGGTCATCGCCCACGCCGAGCGGCAGGGGGTGGCCACGGCCATCACGGGATGCCACCCCTTCAGCCCGTGGCAGGACCAGCACATCATCGGGACCCCCCACTACGAGCGCGTGGAGGCCGAGCTCGGGTACATCGCCTGGATCAACAACACGTGGTCGCAGCACCTGCACGTCGGCGTGCGCGATGCCGACCGCGCCATCCGCATCTGCACGGCCATGCGCAGCGTGCTGCCCGAGATCCTCGCGCTCTCGGCCAACAGCGCCGTGTACCTGGGGCGCCTCACGCGGCTCCACTCCACGCGCACGTCGCTGTTCACGCGGTCATTCCCGCGGTGCGGGGTGCCGGATCCCCTGATGGACTTCGATGAGTACGCCGCGTTCGTGCGGTTGCTCGAGCGCACCCATTCGATCGTCGAGAGCACGCAGATATGGTGGAGCATCCGCCCGCATCACGACTTCGGCACCATCGAGGTGCGCATCGCCGACGGGCAGACGGAGATGGGGGAGGGGCTCGCGATCCTCGCACTGTCCCTGGCCGTGGTGGCGCGGTTCTGCGATGACTACGACGCAGGCCGCCCCCTGCCCGCGCACCCCGGCCGCCTCATCGAGGAGAACCTGTGGCGTGCGCAGCGCCATGGGCTGGATGGCCGCATGATCGACTTCGAGCGCGGCGAGGAGCGCGCCACCGCAGACGCGGTGCGCGCCCTCGTGGAATTCACCGCCCCGGTCCACGACCGGCTGGGGCTCGGGCACTTCCTCGGGAGGATCCCGGTGATGCTGGAGGAGGGCAACGGCGCGCAGCGCCAGGCCCGGGCGTTCGCCTCCGGCCAGGACCTGGTCGCGATGCACGCACAGGCCGCCGAGCGCACGCGTCGCTCGGCGGAGGAAGCACTCGAACACCTGGGGATGGTGAGCACGACATGAGCAGCGAGCAGCCGACACCGCCGGACGGCGGGGATGACGGGCGCGAGCCCACGCAGGAGGAGATGGTCGCCGCGGAGATGCTGCGGCGCCTGATGACCACGCCGGTGCAGGACGTGGTGTTCCAGACCATGGCCAC
>CAZPAT010000197.1:1628-2922 GCA_964584485.1 uncultured Bifidobacterium sp. | reverse complement strand
GAGTAGGTGATGGAGGTGCCCCCGCCGGGGGCGTCCGCGAAGGTGATCACGTCGCGCGCGGTGGCCTTCTCGCCGGCCCCCTCGATCACAAGTCGCGCGCCGGGTTCCCATTCCGTGATCTCGTACGTCATGGGCGTGCGCTTGCCACGGAAGTCGGCGACGATCGGGAACACCGTCCCCGGCCCCGGGGCCCCGGGGGTCTCCTGGCGCGACTCGGCAAGGCCCGGGTCCCACTCTGCGGCGCGGCCGAACTCGGACACGAGGGCGAAGGCGCGGTCGCGGGGGACGGCGGCGGTGATGGTCCTTGCGACGGTGATCATTGGCTCCTCGGGCGCACGGCGCCGATTGATGCGACAAGGGCCACGATGGCCGCGGCCTGCGCGATGAACAGTCCCACATCCCGGGCGAGGAATTCCGCCGGGCCGGGCGGGCGGACCAGTCGCCACGCCACCAGTGCCGTGGCAGCGACCGACAGCGCCAGGCACCCCCATGCGAATGCGCGCGCGAGGTCGGCGTCCAGGGGGATGTACCCCCGGATGTCGAGCCACAGGAGGCCGGACGCGATCAGGCACAGCACGCCGGTCGCGAAGGCCGCGCGGGCGAGCATGCTGGCGTCCCACCCGGAACTCGCCTCGGGCGCGAATGGCGGCGCCACGTCCGCCGTGTACCACGGCAGGAACACGCTGATCACCAGCACGAGCGATGCGAGCGCGATGACCGCGGGCACCACGCCGCGGTCCCCGCGACGTGGCTCCCCGGGGTCCATGCGCTCATCCTAATGGCGCGCTGGTACGCTCCGCGTATCCGGCCAGGACCCAAGGAGGACGGGTGCCGACATACATCCTGCTCAGCACGCTCAGCCCTCACGGCGCGGGCACCATCAAGGCGAACCCGCAGCGCCTGAAGGAAGTGAACCAGGAGATCGAGCAGATGGGCGCCAAGGTCGTCCAGCAGTGGGCCGTGCTGGGTCCGTACGACTTCGTGAACATCGTCGAGGCACCCGACGAGAAGGTGATCGCCCGGGTGTCGATGGAACTCGCGGCGCGCGGCACGGCGCACTTCCAGACGCTCACGGCGATCCCCGTCGACGAGTTCCTCGCGGCCCTCAAGTAGCCGCGTGGCCGCCCGCCGCCGGGTGATCATCGGGGCAGGTCTCCTCGGGCTGGCCGCCTCCCCGCTGGCCGCACCGCTCCGCCATGCCGTGCGCGTGCGCGTGGAGCGGGCACGGCGGCGGTCGCCCGACCCCGTGGCCCCCTTCCTCGAGGCCCCCTGCTACGCGCGGCCGGACGCCGGC
>CAZPAT010000197.1:0-1528 GCA_964584485.1 uncultured Bifidobacterium sp. | reverse complement strand
ATGTCCGCGCCTGCCGACCTGGGCAACCGGGAGGAGCACCTGGCCGCCTGGCGGATGATCCGCGGGCACGCTCCGGCCGTGGTGGTGCCGGGCCACTACGCGCCGTTCGCCCTCGCCTGAGGAAGGGACCGCCGCATGGGGCGTCGAAAGGCCCCCCGTCCGAACCCGTCCAAGGAGCACCGGTGGACCTCCACGGGATAACGCGGGAGCAGAAGCAGCTTGCTGCCGCAGTCAGCATGCTGCTGTTCATCATCTCCCTCTTCCTGAAGTGGCAGACCTTCGGCCCGATCTCCGGATCGGGCGCGGACCTCGGGTCGTGGCCCCTGGTCCTCCTGATCGCGCTCGCGGCGGGGGCGATCATGGCCGCGGATGCGCTGGGCATGGACCTGCCGCTGCGCCGGCTGAACCCGACCGCGGTGGCCACTTACCTGATGTCGCTCCTGGTCTTCTACGTGCTCGTGTTCCTCTTCGCGATCGATGGGATTGCGTACGGCGTATGGCTCGCGCTGATCTTCTCGGTCGTCGGGCTGCTCCTCACGTTCTCCGTCTACCGCGAGGACGCCCGGTAACAGCGACCCGGGCGCGCCGGGAGCACCCGTACACTCACGCCCGTGTCCCGCTTCGGAGCACTCGAGCGCACCGAGATCCTGGCCGCGGTCCTTGGGGGACTGTGGTGCGGGAGCCTCTTCCTGCCGTGGTTCGCGGGAGCGGGGCAGGAAGGCGACCTGACCGGCGCCGGAGTGATCGACTCCTGGTGGCTGCCGCTGGTGCTCGTGGCGGTCGCCTCCGGGCTGCAGCTGCTCGACGCGCTCAGCATCGACGGGTTCGGAGCGCTTCCGGTGCCCGCCATCAGCACCTTCCTGATGCCGGCGGGCCTCCTGTACACGGGCCTCTTCCTGCTCGCGGGCGATGAGCTGATGTACGGGGCGTGGACCGCCCTTGGCCTGTCGGCCGCCGCGGTGGTGTTCTCCGCGATGGCCTGGATCATCGACCGACGCGGCTAGAAAGGCGGGTCCGTGAACTACCTCAAGTCCCTCGATCGCCGGGAGCGCCTCCTCGCCGTGGCGATCCTGAACGGCGTCTTCATCATCAGCCTGTTCTTCGAGTGGGGCGCCGGTGGCGCACGGGCCTGGGATGCCGATTCGGTGTGGCTGGCGTTCCTCGCCGCGCTGTTCGCCGGCCTCATCTCGCTCGCGGATGCCTTCGACTACGAGGTGCCCCGGCTGCCCGGCACGGGGGTATCCGCGTACCTCACGTCCATCACGCTGGTGTACACGGTGGTTGCACTCATGGACATCCGTGACCAGTCGTGGGGCATCATCGTGTCATTGATCGTCGCGATCATCTCCACGTTCATCGCGTTCGGCACGTGGAGGGCGGACCGGAACTGACGAAGGAGCGGACCGATGGGCTTCACCGACAAGGCCAAGGAACTCGCCGGCAAGACGGCTGATGCCGCGCAGAAGGGCGCGAAGGATGCGCGCGACATGGGCGAGAAGATGATGCTGCAGCGCAAGCTGAATGCCGC
>CAZPAT010000196.1:0-2928 GCA_964584485.1 uncultured Bifidobacterium sp. | reverse complement strand
GCGCTCGGCAACTGGGTGCGCCTGCAGGACGAGTACGAGTGCGTGTACTCGGTGGTGGACCTGCACGCGCTCACCACCGGGTATGAGGACGTCAAGGGCATTCACGACGCCGGCCTCGAGATGGTGGCCGACTGGGTGGCGTGCGGGGTGGACCCCGAGCGCAGCATCATCTTCCGCCAGAGCGACGTCCCGCAGCACGCCGAACTGGCCGTCCTGCTCGGCATGATCACGCCGCTCTCGTGGCTGGAGCGGGTGCCCACGTACAAGGGGCAGATCGACGAGCTCGGCGATCACCTGCAGACCTACGGGTTCCTCGGGTATCCGCTGCTGCAGACCGCCGACATCATCCTCTACAAGGCCACGCGCGTCCCCGTGGGGCAGGACCAGCTGCCGCATCTCGAGCTGTCGCGCGAGGTGGTGCGGAGGTTCAATCACCTGTACGGCGACGTGTTCCCGGAGCCCGAGGCCATCATCTCGCAGGCGCCCCTCCTGCTGGGCATGGATGGCCGCAAGATGAGCAAGAGCTACGGCAACGCCATCACCCTGGCCTCGTCGGATGAGGAGATCGACCGGCAGGTGATGAGCATGGTCACCGACCCCCAGCGCATCAAGAAGGACGACCCGGGAGACCCCGACGTCTGCAACGTGTTCTCATGGCAGAAGCTCTTGGGCGCGAGTGACGCCGAGATCACGGAGATCTACGAGGGCTGCACCAGCGCCACGCTGGGCTGCGTTGCCGACAAGCGCGACCTGGCGGAGCGGGTGAAGGCGCTCATCCGCCCGATCCGCGAGAGGCGCGAGCAGTTGATGGAGGACCCCGCGCGCCTCGAGGCCATCCTGGAGCAGGGTGCGGAGCGCGCCCGCGCCATCGCCGGCCCGGTGATGGCCGAGGCCACTGCGGCAATGGGCCTGTAGGGCCCGCCATGTGGGCCCAGCGCGCGATCCGGCTCGACGCGCGCCCCCGGGGGGTGCATCTGGTCACCCGCGAGGTGCTGGACGCCCTGCCCGAGGTGGGTGGGATCGCGGTGGGAATGCTGAACGTGTTCATCCAGCACACCTCCGCCTCGCTCGCGCTGAACGAGAACGCCAGCCCCGACGTGCGCCGCGACCTCGACGCCTGGCTGGACGATGCCGTGCGCGAGGCCGCCCCGTACTGGACGCACGTGCACGAGGGTCCCGATGACATGCCCGCGCATGTGAAGTCCATCATCGTCGGCTCATCCCTGACGATCCCCATCGCGGGAGGCCGTCCGGCGCTCGGCACATGGCAGGGCATCTACCTGCTGGAGCACCGCGACCATGGTGGTGCCCGACATCTGATGCTGACCGCATGGGGAGAGGACGGGTGAGCGAGGGCGTCAACCGCGAACGGCCCCGCCGGCGCCCCAGGGTATGGAGTCCGGTATGGGTCCCCACCAAGGGGGTCCTGAAGGCCCTCTCGTACGGCCCGTTGCGCATGAAGGTGGCCGGGCAGGAAAACCTGCCCACCGATGGCCCCACGCTCATCGCGTGCAATCACGTGGCGTTCATCGATCCGCTGCTGGTGGCCGTTGCCGCACTGCCCCGGCCCGTGTGGACCATGGGCAAGGAGGAGCTCTTCGGTCCGCGGCTCCTGGATGGGTGGCTGTCGCGCATCGGGGGGTTCCCGGTGAAGCGCCAGTCGCCGGATGTGTGGGCGGTGCGCATGGGGCGCGACCTGCTGGCCCGCGGCGAGTCCCTGCTCATCTTCCCCGAGGGCGGGGTCACCCGCACCGGTCGCATGAGCCCGGGCTTCTCGGGCGCCGGGTACTTCGCCACGCGCCCTGGGGTCACCGTGATCCCCGCGGCCATCTGGGACTCCCAGATGCTCAAGGGCCCCGTGCGCATCCGGTTCGGCGAGCCCATCTCCATGGATGACATCCGCGAGTCGCCGTGGGCCGGGCGCAACCGCCGCGCGGTCGAGCGCATCATGTGGCACATCTCCGGCCTCGTCCCGCTGGTGGGCGGGCCGTACCAGGACCCGCCCACGGGTGCGCCGCGCATCCCGCTGGTGGGCAAGGCCGCCAAGGAGGCCCTGCGGCTCGCGGAGGCGGCCGAGGCCGCCGCGCGGGCTGATGCAATGGGGCCCGGGGAGCGGCCGTGACATCGCCCGGCTCTGCGGCCCGCATCCGCGATGCCATCGAGCGCCATGGCCGGGTCGCGTTCTCCCGCGCGGGCGGCCCCGGTGGCCAGAACGTGAATGCCGTCTCCACGCAGGTGGAGGTACGCATGCCCATCGCGCGCATTCCGGTGGGTACCCGCCAGCGTGACCTCATCCGCTCGCGCCTGGCCACCCGCGTGACGGCCGACGACGCCCTGCGCGTCACGGCCCGGCGCGAGCGCCATCAGGCGCGCAATCGCACGCGCGCCATCGATCGCATGGTCGAGCTGATCATCGGCGCCATCACCGAGGATCCCCGCCGCCGCGCGACCCGGCCGGGGGCAGGGGTGCAGAGGCGGCGCCGCGTGGAGCGCGAGCACCTGTCGCGGAAGAAGTCCGCGCGGCGCAGGCCGCCGGCGGCGGACGACTAGGCCGGGGGCGCCTCGGCCAGGTCGTCGCGCAGGCGCACGGCGTCGCGCAGGTACGAATGCCACACCTGCCGGTCGGCAGGCATGTAGGCGTGCATCATCACCCGCACGCACAGGGGCAGCGACCCGGGCACGGGGATCTCGGTGGCGCACAGCAGGGGAACGGCGGTCAGCCCCATCTCGCGGGCGGCCACGGCCGGGAACTGGCTGGTGATGTCACCCGTGGCCGTGAAGATCAGCGACACCATGTCGTCGGCAGACAGGGCGTTCCGCGCGACCATGTCCTCCAGCACCAGCCGCGTGGCCGATGTCACCTCGTCGGCGGTGTCGACGGGCACCGTGATGGCCCCGCGGATGGCGCGAATGCGCTCGCTCACCGGG
>CAZPAT010000195.1:0-2980 GCA_964584485.1 uncultured Bifidobacterium sp. | reverse complement strand
CCAATGCCTTCGTGGGCGAGTTCTTCATCCTCGGCGGCGTGTTCGACCAGTACGCGTGGATGGCGGTGATCGCCATGCTGGGCGTGATCTACGCCGCCGTGTACATGCTGCGGATGTACCAGGGCACCATGAACGGGCCGGTGCGGGGCGTGCAGGATGACGGGCGGGCCGCCGAGATGGGCGCGCGCGACGCGATCATCCTGGTGCCGCTCATCCTGATGATGGTGTGGATCGCCCTGTGGCCGGGCAGCCTGGTGGGGGCCACCCGCGCCAGCACCGACCTGGCGCTGGCGCCCGCGCAGGTGGCCGAGGGCCGCCCGGTCGAGCAGATCGGCGTGCTGCCCGCGCGGGCCGCCGCCACCCCGGCCACCGACCCCGCGGAGCGCCCGTGAACGCCGGAGCGGCACTCACCCTGTATGTGATGTCGGCCGTGACCGTGGCGGCGATCGTGCTGGCCGTGGTCCCGCTGCCCGCCTCTGCGCGACGCCTGCCCGAGGCCATCGGGATGGCCGGCATCATCGCCACCCTCGCCATCACCGTGACCCAGTGGGGCGAGCGGCAGGTGGCCTTCAGCGGGGAACTGCGCATCGACCGCTTCGGGCTGCTGATGACGTGGGTCATCATGATCGCGGCCCTGGCCACGCTCCTGCTGGGATGGGGCGAGCCCGCCGCCGCAGGGCGCCGGAGGGAGTTCACCGGCCTCGTGCTGGCGGCCGCCACCGGGATGATGCTGACCGTGATGAGCGGCGACCTCATCACCCTGTTCATCGGCATCGAGCTGCTCTCGGTGTCGCTGTACATCCTGTGCGCCATGGAGGTGGCCCGCGAGCGGTCGCTGGAGAGCGGGCTGAAGTACCTGATCACCGGCTCCATCGGCACGGCACTGCTGGTGTACGGGTTCGCCCTGCTCTACGGCGTGACGGGGACGACCTCGCTGGCGGGCATCGCGACGCGCCTCGATTCGGTCGGCGGGCTGGCGTCGGACCCGCTGCTGATCGCGGCCATCGTGCTGATCGTGGTGGCCCTGGGGTTCAAGGCGAGCGCCGTGCCCTTCCACATGTGGACCCCCGACGTCTACGAGGGTGCACCCACTCCCGTGACGGCCTTCATGGGCACCGGCACCAAGGCCGCCGCGATGGGCGCGTTCCTGCTGCTCTTCACCGGGGCCACCTCGCAGGCATCCGGCGACTGGCGTGGCCTGATCGGCGCGCTGGCCGTGGCCACGATGGTGGTAGGCAACGTGGGCGCGCTGCTGCAGGACAACGTCAAGCGCATGCTGGCCTGGTCCAGCATCGCCCAGGCGGGATACCTGCTCATCGGGGTGGCCGTCGGAACCACCGCCGGCGCCGAGGCCCTCATCTACTACCTGTTCGCCTACGTGGCGATGACCCTCGCCGCGTTCGCCATCGTCATCCTGCGCGAGCGCGAGGTGGAGGACGGCGACCGGCTGGTGGCCATGGCGGGGTACGGGCGGGTGCGCCCGTGGGCCGGGGTGGTCATGACCCTCGCGATGGTGTCCCTGGCCGGCTTCCCGCCCTTCGCCGGGTTCGTGGGCAAGTTCCTGCTGTTCGGATCGGCCGTGGACGCCGGGATGACCTGGCTGGCGATCGTCGGCGCCGTGGCCAGCGTGATCAGCGTGGCCTACTACCTGCGGGTGGTGATCGTGATGTGGGGCCCGCCCGCCGACAACCGCAGCACCGTGCGGCGCCTGCGTGTGCCGCCCGCCGTGGCCACCGTGGCCGTGGCCGGGGCCGTCGCCATCATCGGGCTGGCCATCGCGGCGCAGCCCATGCTGGACCTGTGCGCGGACGCCGCCCGCGCACTCATCATCCCCTAGGCACGCGGGCCTCGGTCGGTCCCTAGGGGGCGACCCCGCGGAGGAAGATGTCCACGAACGCCGCGTTCTGCTTGGGCGTGATGCGGCGCCCGCGCATGGTGCTGGTGGAGAGGATGGGACCGATGAGCGATTCCGCCGCCACCGCGGAATCGATGCCGGGGCGCATCTCGCCGCGGTCGATGCCCCGCTGCAGCACGGCCACGATGACCCGTGTCCACGGCGCCAGGATGTCATTCATCCACAGGGCGTGGAGACCGGGGTAGCGTGGCATCTCGCCCACGACGGCCGCCAGCAACTTGCCGGGCACACCGTTGAGGTTGATGCTCACCGCGCGGGTGATGGCGAGGAGGTCGTCGCGCAGGTTGCCGGTATCCGGCTCGGCGATGGGCTCCCACACCTCGGCCAGGGCCGATACCACCAGCGACTGCTTGTCGGGCCACCGCAGGTAGATGGTGCCCTTGCCGACACCGGCCGAGTCGGCCACCGCGGCGATGGTGAGGCGACCGAAGCCGCGCTCCAGCAGCAGCGCCCGGGTGGCGCCGAGTACGACGCCCTCCACGCGCGGGTCGCGGGGACGGCCGCGTGGCCGCCGAATGGGGGGCTCCAGCATCTCGACGGGAGTGGTGATCATGGTCTCCCTGCTCCGTATTCCGTTGTGGGTCTTGTCGAGGGGGGAACGTCTCCCGGGAATTTACACCCGTGGAGACCGTGCGGCATCACCCAGATGAGGAGGTGGACATCCACACCCGGGTGGCGATGACGACCATCAGCAGGGCGAACACCACCTTCAGCGCCAGTTCGGGCAGGTAGTGGGCGGCGATGGCCGCAGCGATGGCCGCGGGGATGGCCCCGATGCCCACGAGCACCGCGGCACGCAGGTGGACCTCGCCACTGCGCCGCTGCAGGAACGTGGCGAGCAACGCCACCGGGATGATGGCGAGCAGGGACGTGCCCTCGGCGGTCACCTGCGGCAGCCCGAGCGCGAGGGTGAGCGCCGGCACGAACAGGATGCCCCCGCCCACGCCGGTAAGGGCCGCCACCACGCCGGCGACCACGCCCACGAGTGCGGCGATGACGTACGGGGTCAGTGCGCCACCACCAGGGCGATGGCGGAGGCCAGCAGCAGCACGGCGAACGCGCGGG
>CAZPAT010000194.1:0-2980 GCA_964584485.1 uncultured Bifidobacterium sp. | reverse complement strand
CATGATCGACGCCATCCTGTCACGAGCATCCGAGGGCGGGCGGATCACCGCCGACGAGGCCGTCCTGCTGTACGAGTCGGCCCCCCTCGAGGACCTCGGCGCCGCGGCCGACGCCGTGGCGCGCCGCCTGCACGGCGATGAGGTCACCTACAACGTCAACGCGCACCTCAACCCCACCAACATCTGCGTGGTGGGCTGCGGCCTGTGCGCGTTCGCCGTGTGGACCGACCACGACCCCCGTGCATACGCCTACTCGGTGGACCAGTTGGTGGACCGTGCGCAGGAGCTGTCGGACCTCGGCATCACGGAACTGCACATCGTGGGGGGCATGACCAAGGAGTACACCCTCGGCTACTACGAGGATCTCTTCCGCGAGCTCAAGGCCGCGCTCCCCGAGGTCTTCCTCACGGCCCTCACCGCGGTGGAGATCGATTTCGTCGCGAAGTTGGAGCGCATCAGCGCCCGGGAGGCGCTGGAGCGCACGATGGCCGTGGGGCACGACACCATGCCGGGCGGCGGCGCCGAGGTGTTCAGCCCGCGGGTTCGCCGCATCATCGCCGATCGCAAGGTGGGTGCGGATGCCTGGCTCGACATCCACCGCGATGCCCACGAGATGGGGTTGAAGACGAACGCCACCCTCCTGTTCGGGCACTTCGAGACCCCTGCCGAGAAGGTGGACCACATGGTCCAGTTGCGCGAGCTGCAGGATCATGCGCTCGCGCATGAGCACCCCGGCCGCTTCCAGGCCTTCATCCCGCTGCCGTTCCTTCCGGGCAACACGGAGTTCTCCTACCTGCCGGGTCCCTCGCGCGAGGAGAAGCTGCGCACCATCGCCCTGTCGCGGCTGGTGCTCGACAACTTCCCGCACATCAAGGGCCACTGGGTGATGCTGGGCGAGGAGGTCACCTCCGAGGCCCTGTCCTACGGTCTTGATGACCTGTCGGGGACCCTCACCGAGGAGCGCATCGCGCACGCCACGACGGTCCAGACCCCGCTCGGGCTCACCCACGAGCGCATCCGCGAACTGGTCACGGCCGGAGGGCGCGCGCCGGTGGAGCGGGACTCGCTCTACGCCCGGGTGGCGCGGGAGCCGGTCTCGGCCTAGGAGAGCGCCCGTCGACGCAGGGCCATCGCCGCGCCCCAGGCGATCACTCCGCACCACGCGACGGTCCACAGCACCGCGCCCCACGACGAGGCCGGCACCAGCACCACGTTGCCGTTGATCTCGAGTTGCGCCCCGGCCACCCCGGCCTCGGCGCGGTACTGCATGTCGCTCAGCATCGGCGAGGTGATCGCGCGGGGGAACACCAGGTACAGGGTGGTGACCAGTCCTGACCAGGCGGTGCCGATGGCGTCGGCGTTCACCGCGGCCATCAGGTTGGCCAGCGACAGGCACGAGACGTAGAGGAAGACGGCCACGATCCCCGAGGCCACGGGGCCCAGGGCCACGCTGCAGAGCGCCGCGACCACCAGCACCAGCACCATGTTGAGCAGCATGGCGAGCCCGTGGACAGCCAGGGGTCCGTCGCCGCCCTGTCCGATCACGAGGGAGCATGCGGCGGCGACGGCGAGCCAGATGGCGAATACGCCCACGAGCACGGCCAGGCGCCCGAGGATCCTGCCGAGCATCACCACGGGGCGCGGGGTGCCGGTGGCCACCTGCAACCCCACCCAGCCGGCATCGGCATCGCGGTTCGCCGCGCTCGCGCCCAGCGTGGCCGCCACGGCGAGCCCCGCCACCAGGTAGACGCCCGCCGTCCATGCGCGCATCGTGTCGGTGCCGGCCGCGCCGCCGCGGCCGGCGGCCACCACGGCGCCGGCGATGATGATCGCGGCGCCCACCAGCAGGAGCACCATGGGCCACCTGCGCCGGCTGATGCCGCGCGCCTCGGTGCGCCCGATCACCGCTACGGGGCTCACCCGGGCGCCCCGTCCACGAGGTGCATGCTGGCCCCGAGGAGGGCCGGAAGCCCCCCGGGGTCCTTGGAGGCCGCGAGCACCGCGGCGCCGCGCGCCATGGCGCGGCGTATCGCCGCAGTCGTCTCGGGGAACTCCCAGGGGTCGTCCAGCACGAGGAGGTCGGGCTCCCCGATGAGTGCGCACGCGAGTGATGTTCGGCGCACGTCCTCCACCTCCAGCGACTCCACCCGCGTGTCCGGGTGCTCCACCCCGGCCTCCTCGATGGCCCGTGTGGCCTCGGCGCGTCCATGGCCGCCCAGTTCGGCGACCATGTCCACGACCTCACGGGCGCGCAGGCCGAACCCGAACGGCCACGACTGCGGGCCCCAGCCGATCCGCCGGAGCGTCGCGGGGTCACCCGGGGGCGCCCCCAGCACGGTGGTGTCGCCGCCGGGCCCGGCCAGTCCCAGCACGGCCCGGAGCACGCTGGACTTCCCCGACCCCCGGTCGCCGGTGATGAGCAGCCCGGCGCCCGCACGCAGGTCGATGTTCACGCCCCGCACCGCGAGCTCGCCGCCCCGCTGGTACCGCACCTCGATGGCGCGGGCGCGGATTACCGGGTCAGTCAATCTTCTCCAGGCGGATCGCCTCCTGGGGGCAATCATCCACGGCCTCGCGCACGGCGTCTGCAAGGGACGGGTCGAGTACCTCGTCCGACGCGGACGACAGGTTGGTCTCATCGTCCACGGTGAAGACGCCGGGCAGGCGCGCGATGCACACGCGGGTGCCCATGCACATGTCGTGGTCCACCGTGAGGCGGTACCGCTCGCCGTCGATCGTGATCTCGGCCATCTCAACCCTCCCTGATGATCTCGAGCACCTCATCGCGCCTGCGCTCCATGTCGGCCTCCGACACGAGCGACTCGAGGTTGAGGCGCAGGAGCGGTTCGGTGTTCGAGGGGCGCACGTTGAAGTGCCAGTCGTCGTAGGCGACGGACAGGCCGTCCACCTCGGCCTGACGGCCGTCCGCGTAGCGTGCCCGAAGCCGGTCGATCGCCGCCCCGGCATCGTCCACCGTGGA
>CAZPAT010000193.1:1305-2981 GCA_964584485.1 uncultured Bifidobacterium sp. | reverse complement strand
CCCCCGAGGCCCACGCGCTCGGGTCGTCGCCGCGGATGCTCCTGAAGTGGCTTGGGACCCGGGGCCTGGTGGCACCGCCCGCGGAAATCGCCGACACGCTCACGCGCTACGCCGATGCCGGGGCCACCGACGCCGTGCTGGTGCTGCCCAACCGCGTGCCCCCGCAGGCGATCGATGCCCTGGCCGAGGTGCGCGCCGCGCACGCGGATGCCGACGGCGCGGAGCACCCCGCCCGGCCCGGCGACGCGCGACGGGTCGCGTCCGCGCGCCACAACCTGGTGGACCTGCTGGTGGAGCAGCACCGTCGCGCGGGGCGCGGGGGAAACGCCGCCGTGAGCGACCGCACGGGCACCTGGGACTACGACGCGTTGTCGCTCGCGATGCGGAGGGCGGCGGCCGCGCTGCGGGCGGCCGGACTGCGCGCGGGGCAGCACGTGGCCGTGGTCCTGCGCGACGGCCGCCCCTGGGTGCAGGCCGTGCTTGGCGTGGCCGCGGCCGGCGGGGTGGCGATACCCCTCGACCCCGACACCGCCCCCGGGGCGCTGGGGGATGTACTGGCCGATGCCGCGGTGGGGATGGTCGTGGCCGACGGTCCGGTGCCGGGCGGGCCGTGGCGGGTCATCGGAACCGATGTGCTGGACGCCGGGCGGGCTGCAGGCATCGCCCCGGTGCACCCGGAGGACCTCGCGTACATCATCTACTCATCGGGCTCCACGGGGCGGCCGAAGGGCGCCATGCACGCGCACCGCGACATGCGGACCTCGGTAGAGGGCTACGCCGGGCAGGTACTCGGGCTCGGCCCCGGCGATACCTGCCATGCGGTGTCGCGCGGGTTCACCTCACTCGGATTCGGCAATGGGTTCTTCCGTCCCCTCGGGCGGGGAGCGCACGTGGTGCACCTGCCCACGCGCCCGACCGTGCGCACCGTCTCGCGCGCGTGCGCAGGGCATGGGGTGACGGTGCTCTCAGGGGTACCGACCTTCTGGTCGCAGCTCGCCGCCTTCCTCGCCCGCCACCCCGACGAGCACCGCACGCTGCAGGGGCTGCGGCTGGGCGTGTCGTCCGGCGACTCCCTGCCCGGGCCGGTGCTGGAGCGGCTGGCCGAGGTGCTGCCGGGCCTCGACGTACTGGAGGGGTTCGGGTGCTCCGAGGCGTCGAACATCGTCTTGTCCACCCGGGAGGGCGAGCACCTGCCCGGGTGCCTCGGGCGCCCCGTGCCCGGCGCCGAGGTATCGCTGCGCGATGAGGACGGGGCCCCGGTACCCCCCGGAACGCCAGGGCGCCTGTGGATCCGCTCCGCGAGCAACACCTCCGGCTACTGGCGGCGCGCAGACCTGACCCGCGAGCTGCTGCACGGCGAGTGGGTGCGCATGGGCGACATGCTGGTGGAGGACGACGGGGTGTACCGGCACGTGGGGCGCGCCGACGACCTGTTCAAGGTGGACGCGATGTTCGTGAGCCCCGTGCAGGTGGAGGCCGTGGTGCTGCAGCATCCCGCCGTGGCCGAGGCCGCGGTGGTGGGGCGCACCGACGCGCGCGGCCTGATGCGCGTGGTGGCGGTGGTGGTGGCGGGCGAGGGTGCGGATCGTGATGTGGCCGAGGGTGCGGATCGTGATGTGGCCGAGGGTGCGGATCGTGATGTGGCCGAGGGTGAGATACGGCGCTCCGTGGCCCAC
>CAZPAT010000193.1:0-1205 GCA_964584485.1 uncultured Bifidobacterium sp. | reverse complement strand
CGAGGGTGCGGATCGTGATGTGGCCGAGGGTGAGATACGGCGCTCCGTGGCCCACGCGCTCGGGCCCCACTGCGCCCCCACGCACGTCGAGTGGCGCGATGAACTACCCCGGCTGCCATCGGGCAAGGTGGCGCGCCGCGTCCTGCGCGAGGGCGCGTACCCGGTCGACGACGCCTAGTCCGCGAGCAGGGCGCCCAGGTCGTCCGCAACCGCCACCGGGCGGGCCCCGCGCCAGGCGTCAGCCTCATCACGGCTGGTCACCCCGCTCAGCACCAGCGCGGCATCGAGGCCCGCGGCCACCGCGCCGCCCACGTCGGAGTCCAGGCGGTCGCCCACCGCCAGCACCGGCCCCTCCGCGGCAAGGCGCTCACGCGCGATGCGCCAGGCGTCGGGGCCGGGCTTTCCCACCGCCACGGCCTCTGCGCCCGACGCGTACTCCACATACGCCACGACTGCCCCGGTGCCCGGCACCACGCCGTTCTCGGATGGCACCAGCCGGTCGCGTCCGGTGGCGATGACCGGTGCGCCCCGGTACGCGGCGCGCACCGCCCACGTGAGCTCCCGGTACGACAACTCGGGGTGCCCGGCCAGCACCACCACGTCGGCCTCCGGCACGTGCGACTCACGCGACACCACGCGCAGGCCCGCCGCCCGCACGTGCCGCACCATGGCGGGGCTTCCCACCACCACGGCCGCGCCGCCCCCGAACCGCTCGGCCAGGTACTCCTGCATCACCACCCCGGACGTCACGACCTCATGCGCAGACCCGCGCACGCCGTGGCCCCACAGACGCTGCACGACGTCCTCGGGCGCGGACCGCGGATCATTGGTGAGGAACACCAGGGGCTTCCCCGATGCCCTCCAGCGGTCGACGGCCTCGGGCGCCCCGGGCACCGCACGGGCACCCACCCACAGGCAGCCGTCCAGGTCGAGGATGAGGCCAGCGTACCGCGAGGCGATCGGGGGCGTGCCCGTCATGGCGCGATGCTACCCGGGCCCCTACGATGGGCCCATGGAGACCTACCGCCATGTTGCCGTGGCCGTGGAGGACAGCCCCGGATCGCGCAAGGCGCTGGACGAGGCCGTGCGCATGGCGTCACTCACCGGCGCGCGCCTGTCGGTGCTGCACGTGACCACCATCCCGCTGCCACCGCCGTACATGGGCGAGGGCGGGGTGTTCCTGCCCGACCCCGAGGTGATGCAGG
>CAZPAT010000192.1:0-2985 GCA_964584485.1 uncultured Bifidobacterium sp. | reverse complement strand
GTGATGGTGCCGGGGATGTCCAGGCTTCCGCGCCCGCGCCCGGTGTGCACCAGCAGGACGACGGCGGCGATCGCCGCCGGGATGGCCAGGACCAGGTTCACCCACAGGCACCAGCGCCACGACAGGTATTCGGTGAGGATCCCTCCGAGCAGCAGCCCCAGCGCTCCGCCGCCGCCGGCGATGGCGCCGTAGATGCCGAAGGCCTTGCCGCGCTCCTTGGGCTCGGTGAACGTCGTGGTCAGGAGGGACAGGGCGGCCGGTGCCAGCAGTGCGCCGAACACGCCCTGCAGGGCGCGCGCGGTCACGAGGATCGTGAAGTCCTGCGCAAGGCCGCCGATCGCCGATGCCACCGCGAACCCGGCGAGCCCCCAGAAGAACACCCACTTGCGGCCCAGCAGGTCACTCAGCCTGCCGCCGAACAGCAGCAGGCTGCCGAACGCGAGGGCATAGGCCGTGATGATCCACTGGCGGTTGGAGTCGGAGAACCCCAGGTCCGCCTGGGCCGAGGGCAGGGCGATGTTCACGATGGTGGCGTCGAGCACGACCATCAACTGCGCGATGCCGAGTACGACCAGGATGATCCAGCGGCGGTCGTGCATCTTCGGGTCAACGCCCGTCGCGCTGCCTTCCGTGGTCACCGCGGTCCTCCTGATCGGATCATCCGCGGGATCGCGGCCGCGGCACGATAGCGCCTGCGGTGGCGATCCGGGGCGAATACGCGACGGGCCCCTCCGAGGAGGGGCCCGTCATCACCTGCAGTGACGCCCCGCGGGGCGTCATGGCTCAGAGCGCCTGCACCTGCTGCGCCTGGGGCCCCTTGGGGCCCTCACCGGCCACGAAGCTCACGCGCTGCCCCTCGTCGAGGGTGCGGTAGCCCGACCCCTGGATCTCGGAGAAGTGCACGAACAGATCCTTGCCCCCATCATCGGGGGTGATGAAGCCGAAGCCCTTCTCGGCGTTGAACCACTTGACGACGCCTTCCGGCACGTTGTCCACCTTGTTCGGCGAGGCTTGCCACTGCTCGTCGAACTTGGGTACCGACGGCCTGCACGTCCACGCATTTCGTACCCCACTCATCGGGGGCTGCACGGAACGCTAGTCCGGGGTGCGGCTGCAGGCCCCCCGGAGCGGTCCGGGTGTCACGGCTTGTCGCGCGTGCGTATGAAGGCCGTGAGGCCGAACGCCCCGACCGCGGACAGGCCCATGCGCCGGTAGAAGCCGTCGGCATCCCGTTCCGCGATGAGCACCTGATGGTGATACGTGGACATCGGATAGTGCGTGAGGACCGCGCGGAGGAGGTCGCTGCCCACGCCGCGCCGCTGGTGATCCGGCAGCACGAGGATATCGGCGATGTACACCGCGAAGGCGCCGTCGCTCATCGTGCGCACGAACCCCACGATCTCGCCATCCACTTCGGCCACCAGCGCCAGGTCGGCGCGCTGGAGCGCGATCATGAGGCGGTCGGGGTGCCGCGCGTGGCTCCAGCGATTGGCGCGGTACACGGCCAGGATGGCGTCGAAGTCCTGGTCGGGGTCGGCCTCGCGGACCGTCGTTGCCGAGCCGAGCGTTGTCAGCGGTGGTCGCCTTTCCGAATTGGTACTGTCGCCCGCCGATGACCCCACCGCCGAGCGAACTCCCGGAACGGTACGACCCGGCGGCGACGGAGGCCCGGTGGCAGTCCGCCTGGGACGCGGCGGGGGCCTTCCACGCAGAACCGGTCGCGCGTGATGGCGAGGCGGTCACGGTGCCGGATGCACCCAAGGCCTACGTGCTCGAGATGCTCCCGTACCCCTCGGGGGAGATCCACATGGGGCACGTGAAGAACTACACCATGGGCGACGTGGTGGCGCACCACCGGAGGCGCACCGGCCACGTGGTGTTCCATCCCATGGGGTACGACGCCTTCGGCCTTCCCGCAGAGAACGCGGCCATCCGCACGGGCGAGCCGCCCGCGGAGGTGACCGCCCGCAACATCGCGAGCATCCGGTCGCAGCTTCGCCGGCTGGGCTTCTCGATCGACTGGGATACCGAGATCTCGACCGCGGACCCTGGGTACTACCGATGGACCCAGTGGATCTTCCTGCGGTTCCTCGAGCGCGGCCTCGTGGAGCGCCGCGAGGCCGCGGTGAACTGGTGCCCGCGCGACCAGACGGTGCTGGCCAATGAGCAGGTGGTGGACGGGCTGTGCGAGCGCTGCAAGAGCCCCGTGGAACTGCGCCAGTTGCCGCAGTGGTTTCTGCGCATCACCGACTACGCGCAGGCGCTGCTGGACGACATGGATCTGCTGGACGACTGGCCCGAGCGCGTGCTGACCATGCAGCGCAACTGGATCGGCCGCTCGGTGGGTGCGCGCGTGGAGTTCCGCGTGGACGGCGACGACACCGTGATCCCGGTGTTCACCACGCGGCCCGACACCCTGCATGGCGCGACGTTCTTCCTCCTGGCGCCCGAGCATCCGCTGGTGCCACGGCTGGTGGATGGCGCGGCCGAGCAGGATGCGGTGATGCAGTACGTAGGCACCGCCGCGCGCACCGCGGTGGCCGACCGCAGTTCCGCCGACCGCCCCAAGACCGGGGTGTTCACGGGGCGTCACGTGATCAACCCCGCCACCGGCGATCGCATCCCCGTCTGGGTGGCCGACTACGTGTTGATGGACTACGGCACCGGTGCGGTGATGGCCGTGCCCGCGCACGACGAGCGCGACTTCGCCTTCGCGCGCGCTCATGGCCTGCCGGTGCGCCGGGTGATCGCCGCGGACGACGTGCCGGCCGACGCCCCGCTGGACGAGGCGTGGACCGGCCCGGGGCGCCTGGTGAACTCCGGCCCGCTGGACGGCATGTCGGTGGACGAGGCCAAGGAGGCCATCTGCGCCGACCTGGCCGCCCGGGGAGAGGGCGAGGCCACCGTGGGGTACCGGCTGCGCGACTGGCTCATCTCGCGCCAGCGCTACTGGGGCGCGCCCATCCCGGTGGTGAACTGCGCGGA
>CAZPAT010000191.1:0-2991 GCA_964584485.1 uncultured Bifidobacterium sp. | reverse complement strand
CCAGAGGCGACGACACCCTGGCGCGCCTGCGGCACGTGGCGGAGAACTGGCTGGACGATGACCAGCGGCGGCGGCTGGCGGGATGGATCGCCCGCAAGGTGGCCCTGGGGGAGGATCCGGTGCCGGCATCACCCGCGGCCATGCGGCATGCGCGCAGAGCCTCTGACAGCCTGTCTCCATGAAGGGCATCGATACCCCGCTCACACGCCTGCTGGACATCGATCGGCCGGTGCTCCTGGCCGGGATGGCCGGCGGGCCGACCACCCCGGAATTGGTCGCCGCCGTGTCGCGGGCCGGCGGACTGGGCACATTCGGCCTTGCCGGGATGCAGCCGGATGCCGTCGAGGCCGCCGTGCGCGCCGCGGTGGACATGTCGGGCGGCGCTCCCATCGGGGTAAACGTGCTGATCTCGCCGGAGGTACCCCGGGTGGGGGCCGACCCCGCACGCATGGATGCCGTGCTCTCCGGGCTGCGCGCGCAGATGGGCCTTCCGCATCCACCGCCTCCGGCGCCCAGCCCGGCATCCCCGAAGCAACTGGTGGAGGCCGGCCTTGCCGCCGGGGCATCGGTGGTGGCAACGGGCCTGGGCGACCCCACGCCCATTGCGGGCATCGCGCATGCCGCCGGAGCGACGCTGATCGCCATGGCCAGCACCGTCGGAGATGCGGTGCGCATGGTGGAGTCCGGGGCCGATGCGGTGGTGGCGCAGGGCGCCGAGGCCGGTGGCCACCGCTCGAACATCGAGGTGCCTGCGGATGCACCGGTGCCGCTGGTCGGAACGCTGGCGCTGGTGCGCCAGGTGGTGGGCGCCGTTGAGGTGCCGGTGGTCGCCGCCGGGGGAATCATGGATGGGGCCGGGATCGCGGCTGCGCTGGCCCTGGGTGCCTCCGGCGTGCAGATGGGCACGGCCTTCCTCGTGGCAGACGAGGCCGGCGTGCCCCGGGGGTGGCGCGAGCGGCTGCGCGATGCGAGCGACGATGGGACCATCATCACCCGATCGCTGTCGGGTCGACCCGCCCGCGGCCTTCCCAATTCGATCACGCGCGCGCTCGATGCTCCGGGGGCATTGGGGTGGCCACGCCAGAACGCCGCGACGGCCGACGTGCGCCGGGCCGCGATGGCAGCCGACGATGCCGAGCACATGGCGCTGTGGGCGGGCCAGGCGGCATCGCTCGCGGGCCCGGACCGGCCGGCGGGACAGGTGATGGATGAGTTGATGGATGAGGCGCTCACCACAATGCGGCGCCTCGGGCAGATGGCGCCGCGCTAGGAGCCCGGCGGGGTACGACGCGTGGTGACCGGTTCGCGCCCGTCGGCCGCGCGCGGGTGCGCGGCCCGGAACCCCGGCTCGGTGCACTCGCCCGCGTCGCGATGGGGGAAGGTGGGGTCGATGGCCGCCTTGCAACGGACGCCCGGCGCGCCGTCGGCGCGCAGCGCCCCGAACCCCGGGTGCGCCGCCTCCTGCTCCTGCAGGCGGCGCAGGTCGACCTCGGCGGTGAAGACGCCGTCGATGCAGCCGATCCACCGCACGCCGTCGGCGTCGTGCGCGTACATGCGCGGGCACCCGGTGGCCACGCAGTGCGCCGGGTACACCACGCGCTCGCACCGGACGGGGCAGGCGCGGCACGACCCGTGCTGGGGAGGACTGCTCACGGTCCCAGTGAAGCGCGGGCCGCCCGGGCGATCAAGCCACGGCGCGCTCGCCGAACATGCTCTTGAGCGAGGCGAGCAGCCCGCGATCGGCCGGGTCCACCTGGTACTCGCTGCCCAGGCGCATGCGGGTCTCCCCCTCCGGCGTGCGCAGCGCCACGATCACGCAGGCCTCGCCCGGGTGGTCGCTGAACAGCTTCTTCAGCAGCACCATGTCGGCCTGCGCGAACCGCGAGGCATCCACCTCCAGCAGCAGACGGTCCTCCTCGTCGGCCGGGTCGGGCTGGAAGGGCTCCACGGCCTGGGCCACCAGCTTGGTCTCGCCCTCGCCCTTCTGGTCGATGCGCCCCGTGATGAGCGCCAGGGAGTCCTCGGCCAGGATCTCCCGGGCGGCGGCGAGTACCTGCGGCACCACCACCACCTCGATCTGGCCCTCGAGGTCGTCGAGGCGCACGAATGCCATGGGCTCGCCGCGCTTGGTGGTGATGTTCTTCACCGCGCCCACGATGCCGCCCAGGGTGACCGACTGGCCATCGGCGCACGTACCGACCTCGCCGATGGTCACGGTGGTGAGGCGCCTCAGCTGGCGCCGGCAGTCGGCCAGCGGATGGCTGGACACATACAGGCCGATGGCCTCCTTCTCGCCGGCCAGCAGGTCGTCCTTGTCCATCTCGGACATCGTGATGGGCAGGTCCGCATCCAGTGACCCCGCGCCGGCGTCCTCCAGCATGCCGAACAGCGACTCCTGCCCGGCGGCCTGGTCATTGCGGCGCTTGGCGGCCTGGGCCATGGCCGCGGGCAGGGCGTCGAGCATGCCGGCCCGACTCGCTCCGGTGCAGTCCAGCGCGCCGCCGCGAATCAGGCTCTCCAGGGCGCGCTTGTTCAGCTGGGCCGGGTCGATGCGCCGGCAGAAGTCCCATAGGGAGGTGTACGGGCCGTCGGAGGTGCGCTGGTCCACCAGCGCACGCACGGCGTTCTCCCCCACCCCCTTCACCGCCGTCAGCCCGAAGCGGATCTCGCGCTCGCCCGTGACGGCGAACCCGGATTCGGACTGGTTCACGTCGGGTGGCAGCACATCCATTCCCATGTCGGTGCACGCCGCCACGTAGAAGGGCACGCGGTCCTTAGTGTCCATCACCGACGTCAGCACGGCCGCCATGTATTCGGCGGGGTGGTTGGCCTTGAGGTACGCGGTGCGGTACGCCAGAAGCGCGTAGCAGGCGGCATGCGACTTGTTGAACGAGTAATCGCCTGCCGCCTCGCACAGACCCCAGAGGTCGTCGGCTACGCCCGGGTCGGTGCCCGAGTCGATGCACCCCTGCACGAACTCGTCGCGCAGCG
>CAZPAT010000190.1:0-3003 GCA_964584485.1 uncultured Bifidobacterium sp. | reverse complement strand
ACGGCTTGGCCAGGGCGCGCTCGGGGTTGTCGAAGAACTCGCCGAGCGGGATGAGACGGGGCTGGGTCATGCGGGCGAGGGTAGCCGCGCGCACCTATCGCGCGAGTGAGTACCGGAGCTGGACGATTCCGGCGCCGAGCTCCCGCACCTCCCCGAGCACGAGGGCGTGCCGCCCCCCGGCGCCGGCGAACAGGGGAACGCCCCGCCCGAGGACGATCGGGATGACCGTGACGGTGACCTCATCCACCAGGCCGGCGTCGAGGAACGACCGGATGAGCGATGCGCCGTCGAGGTAGATGTCGCCCCCGCCGACAGAGGCCCGCACCGCCGCCATCATCTCGCCGGGCGTGCCCGACACCGCGCGCACCGACGGCGGGTGATCGTCCAGGGGGCGCGTGGCGGCCACGAACACCGGCATGTCCCCGTACGGCCACGTGCCGAACCCGCGGACGACCTCGAACGTGCGATGGCCCATCAGCAGGGCCGCCGAACGCTCCATCAGGTCCTCATAGCCGCTGTCCGCGAGCACCCCAGCGTCCTGCGCATCCCCCCCGGGCAGCCACGACAGGTCGTCGCCCTCTCCGGCAACAAACCCATCAAGCGACTGTGCCACGAACACCCTGATCACACCCCGAACTGTGCCACGCCGCCACCCCGGGGACAGTCCCTCCCCCCGGGGACAGTCCCCGGGGGGAGGGACTGTCCCCTTGCTAGCGTCGGGCGCATGGACGACCGGCCGCTCGTCATCGCGCTCTGCCCCGATCTCATGATGCGTTCCCGTATCGAGAGCGGGCTGGACATCGCCGGGTACCGGCTGCGGGTCGCCGGCGGGCCCACGCGGCTCATGCAGGCCCTTGCGGAGGACGCACCCACGTGCATCCTCATCGACCTCGAGTCCGGCGGCGACGCGATCGCCGTGATCGAGGCCCTCCGCACCGACCCGGCATCGCGCGACATCCCATTGGCCGCCTTCGCCGGACACACCAACACCGAACTGCTCGATCAGGCGCGCGTGGCGGGTGCCGATCCCGTGGTGGCGCGGGGGCAGGCGGCCATCAGCACCGGGTCGGTGGTGGATGCCGCGCGGGCGGCGGTTTCACCGAACGCCGATGCGCGATAGCCTGAGCATCACGTGAAGAACGCCGGCCTCTACCTACCGGCCCTCCGTGATGGCGTCGTGATCTTCGACGGCGGGATGGGCACGCAGATCCAGGCACGCGACCTCACCGCCGATGACTACGGTGGCGGGGCGCTGGAAGGTGCCGTGGATTACCTCTCCATCACGCGTCCCGACCTGATCGAGGAGATCCACCGCGCATACCTCGAAGCGGGCGCGCAGGCGGTGGAGACCAACTCGTTCCAGGCGACCGCGCTGCGCCTGGAGGAGTGGCAGCGGCCCGACGGTGGCAACCTGGCCGAATTCGTCACCGACATCAACGTGGCCGCCGCGCAGAACGCGCGCCGTGCGTGTGACGATTTCGAGGCGGCCGACGGCATCCCCCGGTTCGTCATCGGCTCCATCGGGCCCACAGGCATGCTGCCCGGCACCGACGACCCGAAGTTGTCGGGCATCACCTTCGATGAGCTGTCGCAGCAGATCCGCGTTCAGGCCGCGGGCCTGATGCAGGGCGGCGCCGACGTGCTGCTGATCGAGACCCAGCAGGACATCCTGGAGACGCGCGCGGCCATCCACGGAATCCGGCTGGCGTTCGATGACCTGGGCGCGACGGTGCCGATCCAGGCGCAGGTGGCGTTCGACCAGACCGGGCGCATGCTGCTGGGCACCGACGTTGGCGCGGTCGTCACCATCCTCGAGGGCATGGGTGCCGACGTCATCGGCACCAACTGCTCGGTCGGCCCCGAGCACCTGCGCGAGCCGGTGTCGTACATGTGCAGCCACTCGCGAAAGCCCATCTCCGTGGTGCCGAACGCGGGACTCCCCCGGAACGTGGGCGGCGAGGCGCACTACGACCTGGGCCCGGACGAGATGGCCGCGCAGATGGCCGCGATGGTGCGCGACTACGGGCCCAACGTGGTGGGCGGCTGCTGCGGCACCACGCCCGACCACATCCGCGCGCTCGTCGCCGCGCTGCGGGATGTGACCCCGCACGTGCACGAGGTGACCGCCGAGCCACGGATCGCCAGCGCCATGCGGGGCGTCGACCTGGGCCAGGAGCCCCGCCCCACCATCGTGGGCGAGCGGGTCAACACGCAGGGCAGCCGCAAGATCAAGGAGATGATCCTCGCGGACGACTACGACGGGGCCCTCGCCGTGGCCCGCGAGCAGGTGGAGTTCGGCGCCCACGTGCTGGACGTGTGCGTGGCCCTCACCGAGCGCACCGACGAGGCCGAGCAGCTGGCCATCCTCACGAAGAAGCTGGCCATGGGCGTCGAGGCGCCCCTGATGATCGACAGCACCGAGCCGGACGCCATCGCCGCCGCGCTGGATACCTACCCCGGTCGGGTGATCGTGAACTCCATCAACATGGAGAACGGTCGCGAGCGCATCGAGCGCGTGGTGCCCATCGTGAAGAAGCACGGTGCCGCCGTGGTCGCGCTGACGATCGATGAGGACGGCATGGCCAAGACCCCCGAGGCCAAGCTCGCCGTTGCCCGGAAGATCCACGACATCGTGGTGGATGAGTACGGGCTGCCCCCCGAGAGCCTCATCTTCGATGCGCTCACCTTCACCCTTGCCACGGGAGAGGACGAGTACCGTGACTCGGGCGCCGCCACCATCGAGGGCATCCGCCTCATCAAGGAGAACCTGCCGGGCGTCTACACGAGCCTCGGCGTGAGCAACGTGTCGTTCGGCCTCAGCCCGCCGGCCCGCGCCACGCTGAACAGCGTTTTCCTGGCGCGGGCCGTGGATGCCGGGCTGGACCTGGCGATGATCAACCCCACGCACAACCGTCCGCTCGGGGAGATCCCCGCCGACGAGGTGGAACTGGCCGACGACCTGATCTTCGCGCGCCGCGAGGACGCCCTGCCGCGCTTCATCGC
>CAZPAT010000189.1:0-3006 GCA_964584485.1 uncultured Bifidobacterium sp. | reverse complement strand
GCGTAGCGCGCGAGCGTGCGCGCGGCCATCGCGATGGCATCCGACTCGTCATCGAAGGCGATGCCGGGACCGAGGCCGAACGGATTGCGGATTGCCTGGGCGGGCCCATAGGTCTCGAGCATGGTCTCGTGCGCCGCGACGGCGACCAGGGCCCGCGGGTCGATGTCGTTCGCGAGCCCCTCCCGCACGAAGGCGGCTCCGTCGCCGGCCAGCGGGCTGCCGGCCGCGGCCAGTTGCGCGTCGAGCGCACGGGCGTCGGCCTGCCCCGTGCATCGCAGGGAATCCGACCACGCACCTGCCGAACCGCCGGCGGCGGCGACCAGGACGATTCCCGCCGCGGCGAGGGCGGCCCCGGCGATACGGGCAGGGCGAAGAGACGTCATGCGCCGCCACCATAGCCGCGTCCCCCGGCGCCGTCACCGGATAGCGTGGCGACGTGTCATCTCCGGAATCCCCATCGCGCGCGGTGGCCATCGCCATGATCGTGCTGACGGCGCTGGCCTTCATCGGCGTGCTGGTCGGGCTCGCGATCGGCCAGGTGGCCGTCGCCGGGGCGTCGGGCCTCGTGCTCGTGCTGCTCTGGTTCGTGCTGCGCGCCATACAGAAGCGCGGCGATGCCTAGGTCGTGAGGTCCCCGGCCCGCACGACGCGGGCGATGGCCACGGCGAGCGCGAGCAGCATCACGACGAGGCTCGCCATGCACCACGGGCAGATGGCCTCGATCAGGAACAGTTCGGCGTACAGCAGCCAGAGAGAGAACAGCACCCCGCCCACGGACGTGACGAGCCCGAGCAGCCGGCCCCAGAAGCCCGGGATCAGGGCAGACGCCAGCATGAGGGCGTACGTGATGAACCCGAGGTACGACAGCGACACGCCGAATATCTGGGCGTACTCCGAATTCTGCACGGTCGCGCAGCCGCCACCGATGACGCATGCCGGGGAGCCGCCGGTCAGGCGTTCCCACGAGAGGTATCCGGTGATCCCCAGCCCGAGCACGGCGAGGGCGCCGTGCGCGGTACGCAGGGCGCCCGCGCTGGGGTTCAGCGGGCCGCCTCGATCGCCGCGAGCACTTCGTCGGCATCCTTGGCGCCCGCGATGACCTCCTTGCCCCCCGGACCGGTGATGATGAACGTGGGCGTGGCATTCACCCCGTTGGCGGTGGCCCGGTCGGCGACGGCGAACAGTTCATCCCCCGACGTATCGCCCGACCGCGCCGCGTTCCATGCCGCGACGTCGAGGCCCGGGGTGCTGCCGGCGATGCCGGTCAGCAGGTCCTCCGTGACCCAGCCCGTGTTCTCCTCGCCCTGGTTGGCGTAGAGGATCTCGGTGAAGGCGAAGCCGCGGTCCTGCTTGGCCGCCGCCGCGATGGCGATGGCCGCGGTGGAGGAGTCGGGGCCGAGGAACGTGAGCGGCTCGATGATGAGGCGCGCCGTGCCGTCCTTGACCGGCCCGGTGATGACGGCCGGGATGATGTCCTCGCTGGCCGACTTGCACACCGGGCACTGCGGGTCGATGAACTCCCGGACCGTCACCGGTGCACCGGCCTTCCCGATGGCGAAGCCGGCCTGGGGGACCCCCTTGGTCAGGGTCACCACGGCATCGGCTCCGCGGATCTCTGAGGCGGTGGGCTCGGAGGACGAGTCGCCGCCGGAGATGCTCACGACGATGAGCGCGACCACGATGGCGACGACCGCCACTACTGCCCCGCCGATCAACCATCCATTGCGTGACACGCGCGTGCTCCCCCGTATCGCCTCGGACACCCGCTTCCGCGGGCGCGGGCATCATCGCATGAATCAGGACAGGCCGAAGTCCATCTGTCCTGTCGCGCCCGGGCCATCGATCCCGTCCATGGGTGCATCGGTGGCCGTGGCCGTCGCGGCGGCGTCCTGCGCCAGCCGGTCCGCGCGCTCGTTGAGGTCGTGGCCGGCGTGCCCGCGCACCAGGGTGGGCGATACCGAGCGGTGCCGGGCGATCTGCGCCAGGAGCCGTTCCCACAGGTCCCGGTTGGCGACGGGCTTCTTCCCCGAGGTGCGCCACCCGCGGCGCTGCCACCCGCCCAGCCAGTCGTCGGTGATCGCCTTCGCGAGGTACGACGAATCGGTGACCAGCTCCACCGCAGAGCCCTCGGGGGCGGCGGCAAGGCCCTCGATCGCCGCCATGAGCTCCATCCGGTTGTTGGTGCTGGGCGCCTCGGCGCCGGTGAGCACGACCTCCGACCCGTCAGGCGCGATGACGATGGCCGCCCAGCCGCCCCGGGACGCGTCGGTGCCGTTGCCGGAGCACGCCCCGTCGGTGACGACGAGCGTGGAGGGTGGGTGGCGATGGGACATAGCTGAGCAGCATAGATGCGCCTTCCGGTGCACCCGGGCGCCCCGGGGTGCGGCATCGCGGCCTACGGTCGCCGGGGTGGAGACGATCATCCTCTGTGCCGCGTTGGTGCCCGTGGTGGTGAGCGACCTGCGCGCACGGATCATCCCCGATGCAATCGTGGTGCCCGCCGTCGTGGCCGTCACGGTGGTCGCCATCGCCGCGGGCCGTCCCTGGTGGGGGCCGCCCGCCGCAGCAGCGCTTGTGGGCGGCGTGGTGCTCGTGCCGGCGCTCGCGCGCCCCGAGGGCATGGGCATGGGGGACGTGAAGCTCGCCGCCCTGATGGGGGCCGCCCTCGGTCCTGCGGAAGGCCTCGCGGCCCTGCTCACCGGTCTGCTCGTGGCCGCCGTATGGGGTGTTGCCGTCGCGCGGGCGCGCGCGGTGCGGGCATCGGGCGTGGCGTTGCCGCTCGCGCCGTTCCTGGCGGCGGGCGTCCTCGTGGTGGTCGGTCCGGGCGCGTTCCTACACTCGGCGCATGGAGCAGGCCCTGGTGACCACCCTCCGGCCGGCGCGGCCCTACGACCTGCAACTGTCGGCGGCAGGGACGGCCGGGGGCACCCGCAGGTGGCAGGGGGCGGTGCTGGCCCTCGCGCTCATGAGCCCGGCGGGCCCCGCGCGCGCGGCGGTGCGCCAGCG
>CAZPAT010000188.1:0-3018 GCA_964584485.1 uncultured Bifidobacterium sp. | reverse complement strand
CGCGCTCGATACCGCGACGCCTGACCCCGCCCTGGCGCTCGTCGGCCCGGACGGGGTCATCGCCGAGGCGTGGCTGGGGCGCACGCCCGGAGGGGGCCGCCGAGTGCTCGAGTCGGCCCATCACCTGCTCGCGATGGCCGGCACGCGGGTGGACGCCCTCGACGACGTCGTGGTGGGCGTCGGCCCGGGTGGCTTCACGGGAATCCGCATCGGCATCGCCACGGCCCTCGGGCTGGGCCAGGCGCTGGGGATCCCGGTGCACGGGGCGTCCACCCTCGAGGCGCTTGCCCTGGGTGCTGCCGTGGCCCGCCGCTCACCCGATGAACTCGTCGCGCCGGTCATTGATGCCCGCCGCCGCCAGGTGTTCGCGGCCGTGTATGCCGTGGAGGGGGAGGGGCACCTGCACGAGGTGGTCGCGCCCGCCGCATGGGACCCGGACGATCTCGCGCGGGCACTGGAGGGGCACGCCCCCGTGGTGATGGCCGGCGATGGCGCCGACCTCGTGCCCCCCCGCACCGGTTGCCGTCGTGCCGCGCCCGGACCCGTTGATCGCGTGCGCGCGGCAGACCTGGTGGCCCGCATCCGTGCCGGCGGATCGCTGCCGGCGGCACCCCAGTACCTGCGGCTTCCCGATGCGGAGGAGAACCGGCGGCGACGCGAGCGCGAGGCAGCGGCAACATGAGCCCGGCGCGCTCAAGCGTGCGGCTGCCACGGCCGGTGGTGCGCCGCGCCGGTGCTGACGACATTCCCGCCATGCTCCGCATCGAGCAGCGCAGCAACCCGGTGCCATGGTCGCGGCAGCTATTCGCCAAGGAGCTCGAGCGGCGTGAGGGCGCCACGATCGTCGCCACCGACGCCGATGAGGTGGTCGGCTTCCTCGCATGCGCCGGCCAGGGCGACGCGTGGCACATCCTCAACGTCACCGTGGATCCGGACCACCGCCGGCGCGGGCTCGGCGGCATGCTGGTGGACGGCATCATCGCGCTCCTCGACGGGCGGCCGTATGACCGCTACACCCTCGAGGTCCGGGTCTCGAATGATGCGGCAATACGCTTGTACCGTGGCCGGGGCTTCGTGGACTCGGGGGTGCGGCCGCGCTACTACTCGGACAACCGGGAGGACGCCCTCATCATGTGGCGTGAGCCCGATGGCGGTGACGTCCTGTGAGCGACCTGATGCTGGCGATCGAGACATCCTGTGACGAGACCGCGGCGGCGGTGGTGGAGGGTCGCGCCATACGCTCGAACGTCATCGCGTCGCAGGCGGACCTGCATGCGGTGTACGGCGGCGTCGTGCCGGAGGTCGCCGCGCGCCACCATCTCACCACCGTCAACGCCGTGATCGACGAGGCCCTGGGTCGCGCCGGGGTGCGGCTGGCGCAGGTGGACCGCATCGCCGTCACGCGCCGCCCGGGGCTGATCGGCGCGCTGCTGGTGGGCGTCGCCACGGCCAAGGCCCTCGCCTACGCCGCGAGGAAGGACCTGGTGATGGCCGATCACCTGCACGGTCACGTGGCCGCCTGCTGGCTGGAGCCGGTGGCCCTCGACCCGCCGTTCGTGGCGCTCACGGCATCCGGCGGGCACACGCGCCTCGACCTGGTGGAGGACTACGCCCACCCCGTCCTCCTGGGGCAGACCCTCGATGATGCTGCGGGCGAGGCCATTGACAAGGGCGCCCGGCTGCTGGGCATCGCGTATCCCGGTGGCCCCGGGCTGGAAGCCCTGGCGGCGGATGGTGATGCCACGGCGTTCGACTTCCCCGTGGGCCTCAGGTCGCGCGGGTCCGACGACCTTGACTTCTCATATGCCGGGGTGAAGACCGCGCTGCTGTACGCCACGCGTGAACTGGGGGATGACGGCGTGGCGGAGCGCCGCGCGGATCTCGCGGCCTCCTATCAGGAGGCCATCGTGCGGCCCCTCGCGGACCGCCTCATGCGCGCCGCCGATGCCGCCGGGGTGCCCGCGGTGTCGATCGGCGGTGGCGTGGCCGCCAACGGGCGCCTTCGCGCGCTGGTAGAGGAGGGCGCCGCGCAGCGCGGTCTGCGGGTGGCCATCCCCGATCGCGCGCTCTGCACCGACAATGCGGCGATGATCGCCGCCGCCGCCCACTTCACCCCCGCCATCCCGTGGCCGGACTTCGTGGGCGAGGACGCCATGGCCACGGCGCCGCCCGGGGGTATCGCCGCATGAGGGCGCTGCACATCGGTCTGGCCCTGGCTGGGGCCGCCGCGGTGGCCACCCCCGCGCTGCTGGTGGGGCAGGCCGCCTCGCCTGCGGGCGCACCGGCTGCCGGGGACGTGATTGCCGCCATGGGATGGCGCGATGTGGTCGCCGGCCAGCGCGCACCACAGGTGCCCCCGGCAGGAGACACCGAGTCGGCCATCGTCCTGCTCGACGGACCCGGACTGGTGGATGTCCCACCCGCCGAGCGCGCAGCCGCCCTCGCGCGCATGCAGCAGGCACAGCTTGCACTGGAGGGTTCGGTGCAGGGCATGGGAGGGGTTGTCACCCACCGCTACCGCACGCTGGTCAACGGCCTGGCGGTGCGCATCCCCGCCGGGCGCATGGCCACCCTGGGCGAGGTCGCGGGCATCCAGGCCGTCGTGCCGGTGCTGTACATGGCCCCCGCCGCGAGCGACCCCGGCACGGCGGTCCCCGTGGCAGGTGGCGGGCAGCAGGCCACGCCGCCCGCTGCCCGCGCGCCGGAGCACATCGCGCTCGTCGACACCGGCGTGGATGCCTCGCACCCCTGGCTGGGCGGCGGCATCGGCCCCGACCGCCTCATCATCGGCGGTGCCGACCTGGTGGAGGGCGACGCCGATCCCGCCCCCGATCCGGCCAATCCTGGCGCGGAGGCGCACGGCACCCAGATGGCATCCATCATCCTGCGTTCGCCTGCGCTCGCGGGGCTGGCGCCCGAGGCCGTACCGAGGCTGCTGGCCTACAGGGTGACCGCCCGTGAGGAGGTGGACGGGCACGTGCGCACCCTGGCCCGCACCGATCGCGTGCTCGCGGCCCT
>CAZPAT010000187.1:0-3032 GCA_964584485.1 uncultured Bifidobacterium sp. | reverse complement strand
CCAAGCTCAAGGGGCTGGCCAAGGGCAACGTGGTGGACAAGACGTTCCGCGCGGGGGAGAAGCTCGAGCGGGTCACCACCGAGACCAAGAACATGCAGATGCTCTATGAGGATGGCGATGCGTTCATCTTCATGGACTCGGAGACCTACGACCAGATCTCCGTCCCGAAGGAGTCGATCGAGGCGGTCGACCTGATCGCACCGAATTCCGAGGTGCAGGTGCTGTTCGTGCGCGACGCCCCCTTCCGCGCCGAGCCTCCGGCGTCGGTGGAGCTGTCCGTGGCACAGACCGATCCGGGCGTGAAGGGCGACACCGTCTCGAACGTGACGAAGCCCGCCACGCTGGAGACCGGCGCGACCGTGAACGTGCCGTTGTTCGTGAACGAGGGTGACCGCATCAAGGTGGACACCCGTACCCGGGAGTACGTGAGCCGAGCATGAGCACAGACGCCTCCGAGACCGCAATCGGGCTGGTCGACGTCACGCTGCGCGACCTGGGGACCCCGCCGTGGGGGGCCCGGATCGCGCCGGACGACCTGGGTGCCGCCGCGGCCGCCCTTGCGCCCGTGGGCGCCCGTGTGATCGAGGCGATCGATCCGGCCGCCGCCCGTGCCTGCATGGACGGGCGCACCGAGAGCCCGTTGGATCGCCTGCGCGTGGTGGCGCGCCACGCCGGGGGAGCGCGCCTGGGGATCGTGGTGACCGGCCGCACCCTGCTGGGGGAGGTCCCGGTGGGTGCCGGCGTCGCCGCGCGCCTCGTGGCGTCGGCCGCCGCCAGCGGCGCGGCGCGCGTGCGTGCCTACGACGCCCTCAATGACCCGGACGCCCTGCGCGGTGTTGCCGAGGGCGCGCGCGAGGCGGGCATCGACTTCGTCCCTACGCTGGTGCTCGGTCCGGTGCCGGACGCCGACGACGCGCGCTGGGTGGAGGAGGCCCTCGCGCTGTCGCAGTTGCCGGGCGCGACGTCCCTGTGCATCTCGGACCTTGGCGGCAACCTCACCCCGGTCGCCATGGGCCTGCTGGTGGGCAACGTCACCGCGCGGTGCCCGCTGCCCGTGGAGGTGTCGCTCCGCGCCACCGGTGGGCTGGCGTCGATGTCCGCGCTGAGCGCGGCGCTTGCCGGCGCGCACGCCATCCATGCATCGGTTGGTGCGGCTGCCCTGGTCGCAGGGCGCCCGTCGGCCGAGGCGCTGTACGTGGCGCTTCACGGTGGCGACCGCGAGTTCGACGTGGACGTCCCCGCGCTGGAGGAGGCGGGCCGGGTGCTGTGGCCGCTCGTGGCGCAGGAGCGGGTGCGCCGTGCGGCCGAGCTGGCCGGAGGGCCGCAGTTGCAGCTGCCGCCCGACCTGGCCGCCGGGCTCCTGGCGCGCCTCGCCCGGCAGGGGCTGGCAGCGCGTGCACATGAGGCCGCCGATGAGTGCGCCGCCGTGTGCCGCGACCTCGGCGGGGTCACCTTCGCCCCTCCCGTGGGCGAGGCCATCGTCGCTCAGGCCGCCCGGCACGTGGTGGACGGCGTGCGGTGGCGCGAGACCATGCCGGTGCTGGCGGACATCGCCCTCGGGGCGCGGGGCCGCCTCCGGGTGGACGTCTCCGAGGATGCGCTGGCCGTGGCCCGGGGCGCCGGGGGCACCGGCGAACCGGCCGAGCTGGCCGCCGTGCTCGCGGGTGCCCCCTCGGACGTATCGGAGGAGGACGCCGTCATCCTCGCGCAGTTCCCCGAGGCGGGGCGCCGCCTCGTGGACCGCCGTCGGTCCCTTGCGGCCGAGGAGGCCGGCGACGAGGGGATGGCGATCGACCGCGGCCTCATCGAGACGCTGGTGCAGGTGGTGGAAGGTGCCGGGCAGTCGGAGGTGAGCGTCGAGGTGGGCGGTGCCCGCGTGACGGTCCGCCCCGCGGTGGCCGCCGCAGCGGCGGCACCGGGTGCGGCTGCCGCACCGGCGGACGACGGCATACGGGTGGAAAGCCCGATGGTCGGCACCTTCTATGCCGCGCCCAATCCCGACTCCGAGCCCTTCGTCAAGGTGGGCGACCGGGTGGTGCAGGGCCAGGTGCTCTGCATCATCGAGGCGATGAAGATCTTCAACGAGATCACGGCCGAGAGGGCGGGCACGATCACCGAGATCCCCGTGGGCAACGCCGAGCCCGTCGAGTTCGGCCAGACGCTGTTCGTGCTGGCGCCGTGAAGCTGCTCGTCGCCAACCGCGGGGAGATCGCGGTCCGGGTCATCCGCACCGCGCGCGAGCTGGGCATCCCGACCGTGGCCATCTACTCGACCGCCGATGCCCAGACGCCCGCCGTCGAGATGGCCGACGAGGCCGTGTGCATCGGCCCCCCGCCGGCGCGGGAGTCGTACCTGGACATGCGCAACGTGATCGGCGCCGCCGAGGTGACCGGCTGCGACGCCGTTCACCCGGGGTACGGATTCCTGTCCGAGAACCCGGACTTCGCCACCGAGTGCGCCCGCAACGGCATCAGGTTCGTCGGCCCCGACCCCGGCGTGATGCGGCGCATGGGCGACAAGATCCAGGCCAAGGAGGCGGCGATCGAAGCGGGCCTCCCGGTGCTCGGGGGCTCGGAGGGTGGCGTCACGGACGTTGCTGCCGCCATGGCCTCGGCCGAGGAGGCCGGGTACCCCATCCTGCTCAAGGCATCGGCGGGCGGTGGCGGTCGCGGCATGCGTCGCGTGGACAGCCGCGAGGAGCTCGAGCGCGCGTTCGAGAGCGCGTCGCAGGAGGCCCTCGCGGCGTTCGGTGATGGCTCGATGTACGTGGAGAAGCTGCTGGAGGGCGCCCGCCATGTGGAGGTGCAGGTGCTCGCCGATGGCCTTGGCGGGGTGCTGATCGTGGGCGACCGCGAGTGCTCGATCCAGCGTCGCCACCAGAAGGTGGTGGAGGAGGGGCCTGCGCCCAACCTGCTCGACTCCACCCGCGAGGGGTTGCACGCAGCGGCCGAGCGGGCCTGCCGGGCGTGGGGGTACAAGTCCGCCGGCACGCTGGAGTTCCTGGTGGATGCCGCGGGCGACTTCTACTTCCT
>CAZPAT010000186.1:0-3048 GCA_964584485.1 uncultured Bifidobacterium sp. | reverse complement strand
GCCGCACCACGCGCCCCCCGCGGTCGTGTCCGGCCACGGCGAAGCGGTCGAACCCGAGGGCCGACATCACCTCCACCTGGTCCTGCGCCATGGCCCGCTTGGAGTACCCGGCGTGATCATCCCCTGACTCCGGCCGGCCACTGGCCCCGTAGCCGCGGAGGTCTGCGCACACCACGGTGAAGTGCTCGGCCAGCACGGGCGCCACCTCGTGCCACATGGCCATGGTCTGGGGGAACCCGTGCAGCAGCAGCAGTGGCGGTCCCGTGCCCGCCACTGCCACCGCGATGTCCGTGCCGGTCACCGCGACGGTGGATCGCGTGAAGCCGGCCAGCGGGGTCACGTCGCCTTCTTCTCCGTGATGGTGACCTTCTCGATCGTCACGGGCGGCTCGGGGGTCTCGGTGCCGGGTGCCGCCATGGTCGAGATCTTCTCGGCCACGTCCTGCCCCTTGGTGACCTTCCCGAACAGCGAGTAGGCGGCCGGCAGCTGCACGCCCTGGTCGCCCACGATGATGAAGAACTGCGAGCCGTTGGTGTTCGGCCCGGCGTTCGCCATGGCCACGGAACCCACCTCGTACTGCCCCTCATCCGGCAGTTCGTCCTCGAACGAGTACCCCGGTCCACCGGACCCCGTGCCCTCGGGGTCGCCCCCCTGGATCACGAAGTCCGGGATCACCCGGTGGAAGGTGAGTCCGTCATAGAAGCCCTCCCGGGCCAGGAACACGAAGTTGTTCACCGTCTTCGGCGCGGCCGCCGGATCCAGCCGGATCTGGATGTCGCCCTCGGATGTGGTCATGTCGGCCGTGTAGGTGGCCTTCGGATCGATGGCCATCTCGGGCGGCGCCGACCACGACTTCGCAGCGGCGGCCTCGGCGGCCGTGGTGGTGGAGTCGGATGAGCCGCAGCCCGCGAGCACGGGGGCGGCGATGAGGACCGCGGCGGCGGTCGTGGCGAGGATTCGTCTCATGCGGGCGAGGATACCTGTCATCTCCCCGCAGCCCGCGAGGGGGTTTACGCTGGGAACCCATGCAGCGGAGCGCAACACCAAGGGCGCATGCCACGCCGCGCGCGCCCGTCGTGGCCGAAGGGGTAACGGGTTGAGGGTGAGAGATCTTGCGCTCGTGGCGTCGGCCATGGCGCTCGTCGCGGCACCCGTGGCCGTGGGCCACTCGGGGGTGCGTGCCACATCACCCAAGGCGGGTTCGGTTGTGCGTGTGCTGCCGGCGAAGGTGACCATCACGTTCCGCGACCGCCTGCTGCGCGTTACGCGGGTGCGGGTGCTGGATGCCCGCGGGCGGAACCACACCGTGTGGGCACGCCTGGATCGCCGCAACGCCAAGAAGGTCGTGGTCCGCACGCGACGGCCAGTCGCCGGTCGCTACCGGGTGCTGTGGAAGGTGCGGGCGGAGGACGGACACTCCGAGGCCGGATCCTTCAGGTTCCGGGCGCGTCGGTCGCGATGACCAGAGCGGTTGCCTTCACCGCGCGCGGATGACCGTGTTCCTGCCCCTGTCGGGGCGCGATCGACGAGGGAACATCGCCCTGCACGCGGGGACCCCCATCGTCCTGCGGAGCGACGGAGGGGAGTCCTAGCGTCTCGCGGCGGCCCAGGCGGCCACCTGGGCGCCGGCCACGGCGAGCGCGATGATCCATCCCCACGTGGGGATGATCAGTGCCAGCGGCAGGCCCACCAGCGCGACGCTCGAGGCGATCGCGTGCGCGCGTCGCACCGGGATGAGGTCGGCGGCCAGGAATGCGGCCGACAGGGGGATGCCGATGAGCGCGACGATCATCAGGACGCCGAATGCGGCCGGAAGCCCCAGCACCAGCCGCGCCACCACGTCCGCCACGGCCAGGACCAGGAGGATCACGCGGCGGTAGGTCACCCGCCCGCCGGGGTGGTGAAGCGGTCGAGCACGCCCCCTGCGGCGTCGATGAACGCGTAGCGGATGGCGCCTGCCCCGTAGTCGGCCCGGAGCGACCCGAACTCGGCGATCGACACCACGGCGTCGGCGCTCTCCGGCGTGAACTCGTCCCCGTCGGACCTGGGCGCCCCGCCCGTTCCCACCGTCAGGCACAGCACGCCATCCACCGTGCGCCGCTCGTACCGGTGGTTGTGGCCACTCAGCACCGCCGCCGCGCCCGCCTGCCGGATGACCGGCAGCACGGGGTTGCCCGCCTCAACCGGCCGGTGGATCAGCACCCAGCGCGCATCCGCATCACGCGTATCGGCCAGCGCGCGGCGGAGGAACGGCAGGTCCGCGGCGTCGCCCTCGATGCCCAGCGTGATGAACGCCAGGCGTCCGTAGCGCTGCACCGAGCGGTCGCCGTTGCCAGGCCACCCCAGGGCCTCCGCGAGCGGGCGCCCGCCCTGCCACAGGGTGTCGTGGTCGCCCATCACGCCCAGCAGTGGGCCCTGAGACATCAGCGGCCGCATGGGGCGGAAGATCGTCTGGTCGAACAGCACGGGAGCGGCCGCCAGATACACGTTGTCGCCGGTGGACACCGTGAACGCCGGCCCCTGGGCGGCGCCCACGCGGGCCACCGCGTACTGGTCCTCGCCGCCCACCCCGTAGTCCCCGGTGATGATGAACCGTACGGGCGCGCCGGCAGTGCGCGGTGGGGTGGTGACCGAGCCGAATGCCCGCGCGCCACCCCCTGCGCTGGCCGTCCATCCGTAGCGGGTGCCCGGGGCCAGCCCGCGGAGCACGCCCGCCTTGTCGGCGGCGACCGTGCGCCCGCCCGGCGTGGTGACGCTCACATCCACGGGTTGCTCGGGCTCGATGCGCCACGCGATGCGGGCGGTGGTTCCGGACACCTCGGCCACCCAGGGGCCGCGCGTGAAGGGATCGGGCTCGGTGGGCAGCACGAAGCGCAACCAGTAGAGCACCACGGCGAGCACCAGGATCACCAGCACGCCGGCCAGCGCTGCGAGCGCGATGATCCACCGGCGGAGGTTGCGTTCCCGTCCGCTGAGGGCGTCGACTGCCACGGCGCCCAGTGTTGCACCGTCGAGGCCGACCCGGCGCGTGAACCGGGTAGCCGAGAG
>CAZPAT010000185.1:0-3079 GCA_964584485.1 uncultured Bifidobacterium sp. | reverse complement strand
CCCCCCGTTCGCCGGGTCAGCCAGCCTGCTCGTCCCCGATGGCCGTGTTCTCCCAGGTGAACTCCGGCTCGGTGCGGCCGAAGTGGCCGTACGCAGCCGTGCGCTGGTAGATGGGCCTGCGCAGGTCGAGGTGCTCGATGATGGCGCCGGGACGCAGGTCGAACTTCTCGTTGATCCACTTGAGGATCTCGTCCTCGGACCGGGTGGCCGTGCCGAAGGTCTGCACGTTCACCGACACCGGGCGCGCGACGCCGATGGCGTACGCCACCTGCACCTCCGCGCGCGTGGCGAATCCGGCGGCGACCACGTTCTTCGCCACCCAGCGGGCCGCGTACGCGGCCGAGCGGTCCACCTTGGACGGGTCCTTGCCCGAGAAGGCGCCGCCGCCGTGGCGGGCCATGCCGCCATAGGTGTCGACGATGATCTTGCGGCCGGTCAGGCCGCAGTCACCCATGGGGCCACCCACCACGAACTTGCCCGTGGGGTTGATGTAGAAGGTGATGCCGTCGTGCCACACCCCGAAGTCCTCGAGCACGGGCTTGATGACCTCGCGCGTGATCTCCTCGTGCAGCAGTTCCTGCGAGACGTCCTCGACGTGCTGGCTGGACACCACCACGGCGTCCACGCCCACCGGCGTGATGCCGTCGTAGCGCACGCTCACCTGCGACTTGCCGTCGGGCAGCAGGAAGGGCATGGTCGTGCGCCGCATGGCGGCCAGGCGCTCGGCGATGCGGTGCGAGAGCACGATGGGCAGCGGCATGAGCACCGAGGTCTCGTCGCATGCGAACCCGAACATCAGCCCCTGATCGCCGGCGCCCTGCTCGTCGTAGCGATCCTCCTCGCCGTGCGCGCGCTTCTCGAAGGCGCTGTCCACGCCCTGCGCGATGTCGGGGCTCTGCTTGTCGAGCGCCACGGACACGCCGCACGAGTGCGCGTCGAAGCCGTCCTTCGAGTTCACGTAGCCGATGTGGGCGACGGTGTCGCGCACCACGGTGGGGATGTCCACCTGGGCGGCCGTGGTCACCTCACCCGCGACCATCACCTGGCCGGTCGTGATGAGGGTCTCGCACGCGACCCGGGACGCAGGGTCCTGCGCCAGCATCGCGTCGAGGATGCCATCCGAGATCTGGTCGGCGATCTTGTCCGGGTGGCCCTCGGTGACGGACTCCGAGGTGAACAGGTACTCGCTCATGCGGCTCCTTGCCGTTGGATCCAGCGGGGCACCCTACCAACGGCGCCTCGCCACGCGAAAAGGGCGCCCCGCGGACGGGGCGCCCTTACGCACGCGGTCCCGCGGGGTGCGCGGGCTACTTCGCCATGCCCACGACCACCTCGACCGTGGGGGTGTCGCCCGCAGTAGCCCAGGCGGCCACCTGCGTGATGGGGGCCAGGTTGGCGCGCTTCCGGGCGCCGTCCGTGCCCTCGAAGGCGCCGTTCGCCGCGAGGATCGGCACCGCCTTGCGCATGTCCACGTAGGCCAGGCCGGTCACCTGCTCGGGCATCCCGGCCGTTGCGGCGGTGAAGCCCGGCGTCCCGGCGAGGGAATCGGCCTTCGCACGCGGCGCCAGCACGTTCGCCACCGGCGCGGCGCCGTTCCCGATGCCCGCCAGGGAGCCCCGGACGCCCCAGGCCACGGACCTGCCGTCGCCCATCGGGATCACCTGCCCCTTCACGGCGCCCTCGGAGAACACGGTGGCCTTGCCGACCTTCAGGTCGTCCGAGCCGAACTGGCGACCCAGGGCGGGGAGCGTCCGCGACAACGCGGTGAGGCTCTTCGATGCCCGCGGCCCGTCGGCCACGGTGAGCGCCAGGGTCGCGCCCGGCTCCTTGCCCGACCCGGTCACCACCACGGCGTGCTCGCCACCGGTGAGGTTCCGCAGGTCGTCGGCGTTCACGCCCAAGAGCAGCGGGAGCTGTCCGGTGAGGGCGTCGATCTGCTTCCGCGTCTCATCCGAGCCCGTCTCCGTTGCGGCCGACAGCGCGGTCTGCACGGTATCCGCGAGCTTGTTGAAGCCCAGGTAGGCCACCGACCCGGCGGGCGCCTGGGCTGTCAGCGTGGGCGCGTACGGCGCCTGCTGCGCGGTGGACGGCGCGTCCACGAGCACGGCCTTCATGCGGAGCCCGTCCTCCTCGGCGGTCACGGACATCGCGGCAGCGCCCTTCACCTGCTCGCCGGCCAGCATCTCGGCCTGCGGCAGGACCTCCTTGGCGGCCTCGCCCGCGACGTCCAGGTTCACGTACGCCATCGCGAAGACGTCGTCGGGCAGCAGGGCCAAGGCGTCGTTGAACCGGAACACGCCCGACAGGACGGCATCGCCGCCGCGCGCGTGCGCGTCGAGGGCATCGTTGACCACTGCCTCGGTGGACCCGATCACGAGCGACTCATCGGTGATCGCGGCGTACGTGCCGGCCGTGGCATCCGCATAGAGCGTGGCCCCGTCGCGGCTGCCGGTCTCCGTGAGGCCCCCCTTCTTCGCGATGAGCGCCTTGACATCCGCCGACTTGCCCTGGGCGATCTGCAGCACCGCGAGCATCGGCTGATCTGCGGCAGTGGCGGCCGCGCGCCCGGCGGCGGCGGCGGGGTCGGCGAGGGCGCCCTGCAGCGCCGTGGCGGCCTCCGGCATCTCCGTGGCGGCGAGGGCGGCGGCATCGCCCAGGAGGGGCTGCAGGTCCTTCTCCCAGTCCACGCCCTCGCGGGCGAGGGCCGTGTCGAGGTCGGCGCGCATCTCGCCGTAGCCGGGGAACAGTGCGCCGAGGCGCTCGAGGTTCTTCCACTGCGGCCCGGTGGTGTCGGTGGACACCTGCACGTACAGCGGGCTGTCCGACGGGATGTATCCGGCGATGGATGCCGGCGCCGAGCCCGCGGACGCGCTGCTGCCGCACCCGGTGAGCGCGACGGCGCCGCCGACGGCGCCGGCCGCCGCGAGGGCGACGACGGGGATGACATGGCGCCGCATGCGCCGCGACGGGGTGGACGTGCTCATCAGCCGGGGACCTCCATCGGGATTGACGACGCGAACGGTAGAACGGGTTGGTGCCGCACCTGCAACGTCCCGGTAAAGGGTCGGTTCAGACCGCG
>CAZPAT010000184.1:0-3084 GCA_964584485.1 uncultured Bifidobacterium sp. | reverse complement strand
TCGAGGGCGGTTCCGTAGGGGGCGATCGCCCGCCCGAGCCCGGCATGGGCCTGCCTCGCCAGGAGGGAGCAGCCGGGCTTGGCGATACGGGCGTCGGTGGCCACCACGCACAGGGTGGTGTTGCCCATGTCCTGCAGCCGGGCATGGCGTGCGCTGGAATGCATCAGTTCCGTGCGCGCATCCACGAAGCCCCGGTCCTCCTCCCATGCGCCCGCCAGCACCTCGCCGCGCTCGTCCAGCACGTCCCCGAAGGCGTTCACGGCCACAAGCGCCGCGACGGTCGCGCCCGACGGCAGGCGCACGCTGGCGCTGCCGATCCCGCCCTTGCACCAGTGATCGCGTCCATGGCACTTCCCCACGGTGGCGCCGGTGCCCGCTCCCACGCTGCCGACGGCATGGGGGCCGTCCGCAGCCGCCTCGGCCGCCGCGCGTCCCTCCGCTGCGCCCGGCCTGCGCGCGTTCCCCGTGACGCCCAGGTCGAACAGCGATGCCGCGGCGACGATCGGGACGATCGCGATGCCGGTATCCACACCCAACCCCTGCTCCTCGCACCAGGCCACCACTCCGGATGCGGCGTCCAGGCCGAAGGCGCTGCCACCCGACAGCACGATGGCCGAGACGATCGGCACCGTGGCCTCGGGGCGCAGCAGGTCGGTCTCGCGCGATGCCGGCCCGCCTCCGCGCACGTCCACGCCGCCGCATGTGCCCGGCGGCAGGATGATGGCCGTGCACCCGGTCCCCGCCTCCGCATCCGTCCAGTGGCCGACACGGATGCCGTCGACGTCAGTCAGCATGCGGATTCCTCCGGGGCCGGCTGGCACCGGGGGCACCAGTAGGTGCCGCGCTGGGCCACCACCCCCTTGCGGATGACCGCACGGCAGCGCGGGCAGGGCTCACCTTCCCGCCGGTGCACGAGGAAGAGATCCTGCATGCCGCCGCGCTCGCCATGGGCATCACGGTAGCGGTCGAATGACGCCCCGCCCACGGCGATGCCCATGCGCAGGCGATCGCGCACCGCCCGGTGCAGGCGCCGCACCTCGGGGGGGTCCAGTGCACCGCCGGGGCGCAGCGGATGGATGCGCGCGCGGAACAGGGCCTCATCCGCGTAGATGTTGCCGACGCCCGCGACGATGCGCTGGTCCAGCAGCAGGGCCTTGATCGCCGCGGTGCGCCCGGCCAGCGATGCGCCGAGCGATCGCGCCGTGAACCGGGGCGACATGGCGTCCACGCCCGTACGGCCGGCCCATGCCCGCTCACGCGCGCGGCGGCCCGCAGGCAGGAACCATGCGCGGCCGAACCGCCGGGCGTCGGCGAAGGTGACCACCGAGCCGTCATCCATCGTGAACTCCGCCCGTGCGTACGGCACGGGCGCATCCGGTGGGCCAGCCGACCACAGCAGCTGCCCCGTCATCCGCAGGTGCAGCGCCAGGGCCTCGCCATCGTCAAGTTCCACGAACAGGTACTTGCCGGTGCGCGCGAGCCCGGCGATCGAACGCCCCCGAAGACGGCGCGCGAATTCCCGGGGGTCCTCCGGATCCACCAGCAGCGGATCATCCACCTGCACGCGGGCGATCGCCCGCCCCGCCAGGCGGTCGTCCAACTGGCGACGGATGGTCTCGACCTCGGGCAGTTCCGGCATCAGGCGGCGATCCGCACGGCATCGGCCAGCATGGTGACCGCCCGGTCCGCCAGCCACTGGTCCGAGGCATGCACCAGCGCGACGGTGTCTCCCGGCGCGATGCGGTCGCCGGGCCGTACGACCACCTCCACGCCGGCCACGGGGTCGATGACCTGCCCGGGGTCGAGCCGGCCCGCCCCGAGCCACCGTGCCGCAGCCCCCACCACGCCGGCGTGGACCGACGCCACCTCGCCTCCGTCCGGCGCCGGCACCGGCTGCACGATCCCCGCGGTGGGAAGCAGTTCCGCGTGCGCCACCACGGCGGGGTCGCCGCCCTGAGCGCTGATCCAGCGCTCAGCGCACTCGGCCGCGCGGCCATCACGCAGCAAGGCCGCGGGATCCGCCGCGATGCCCGCAGCCGTGGTGGCGCTGAGCGCGAGGTCGCACGCGGCGTTGGCGAGATCGGCATCGCCCTCGCCGCGCAGCACCGCGAGCGCCTTGCGCACCTCGAGCGCGTGCCCGGCCACGCCTGCGACGGGGGCGCGCCGGAGCGACGGGCTCACCACCACCTGCCGGTGCCACTCGGCGCACAGCCTCCGCACCAGGTCACCGGCCGCCCGGGCATGCCCCGCGTCGGGCAGCAGGCCGCCCTCGCCCCCCGGCACCTCCAGGGCCACCACGCCCGCGCCACCGCTGATCGCACGGGCCGCCGCGGCGACGCCGACGACCACGTCGCCCTCCGCGGTGGCAGTGGAATCACGCAGCAAGGCCAGTCGGCGCTCCGCCGGCACCAGCCGGTCGCCGGGCTCGGCGATCACCAGGCCGGCATCGCGCGCCTGCGTCACCCACTCGGCCACGGGCATGCTCGCGCGCATGCCCGGGATCGCGCCGACCGCGTCGAGCACGCCCCCGACGTGCGCGATGGACCGCGCTCCGGTGGATGCCACGATCACCCCGGCAGCGACGGCGATGCACGATGCGGCGATGACCAGCGCGGAGTCACCCACCCCGCCCGTGCTGCGGATATCGGCGGTGGCCCCCAGGGTGCCGAGTTCGAGGCGGTCGCCACTGCCGAGCAGGGCCTGCACAACCGCCAGCGACGCCTCGTAGGGCACCCCGCGGATGCCTGCGGTGGCGCACCAGGCGGAAATCTGGGCATCGGATGCCGCGCCGCTGGCCCACGCGCCGACGAGGGCGGAAATGTCGGCGGGATCGACGAATTCGCCCTTCCTCGTGCGCTCCAGGACCTCGAGGGTGGGCAGTGGAACATGCATTGCAGCGACTTTACCGACGGCTGGTATGTTCATCCTCATGCGCCGATCAGCCCTGCTGGCGGTCCCCCTCTCGGTCGCTGCGCTCGCCATTCCGACATGGGCGGTCGCGCAGCCGGCACCGGGGACCACGACAAGTGGCACGGATCCCGCCGCGGGGTCCACCACGCCGACCACCACGCGCCCCGCGTACAC
>CAZPAT010000183.1:0-3094 GCA_964584485.1 uncultured Bifidobacterium sp. | reverse complement strand
CAAGAAGCCGAAGGAGTGGAAGGTCCGCGAGTACAAGCCGATCAAGCTGCCGCAGCTGCCGCCTGATGCCGACTACGTGAAGGCCAAGACGCGTCAGGTATGCGGCGTGGACATCTTCGTGGAGTCGGCCCTCGACAAGGTCACCCTCGGCCAGAGCCTCGAGAAGATCACCGAGGGGCGCGATCTGTACCTGAAGATGGTCGACTCGCGTGGCACCAAGGTGTACCCGCCCAACGATGTGCTCACCGACAACGTGGACGCCTGGCGCGCGCGCTTCATGCTGCGCGACGACGCGGGCGAGCTGAGCGACGCCCAGCTCATCGACCTGCTGCAGGCCGTGGCTGCCGAGCACTCCTGGGCCCACGTGGAGAAGCTGCAGCGCTTCGATGGCGAGGACGGCTTCAGCAAGGCGCAGGGCGAGGACTGACCTCATCCGGCATCGAGCGGTTCCCGGACGGGCGGCCCCACGGGCCGCCCGTCCGCGTTTTCGGCGACTTCCCGGCCGGCCCCTGATGGGGTAGCCCATCAGGGGCGTTACCCCTGCACGCAGCGGGGTCTAGTGTGCGCCGCATCATGTTGAAAGTGCTGCTCGTCGAGGACAACGCCCTGCTTCGCGCGTCGCTGGCCGATGCCCTGGCGCGTCACGATGTGCAGGTGGTGGCGGCATGCGCCTCGGCCAGTGAGGCCGTGGAGGAGCTGCGCCGTGGAGCGCTCGATGTCCTGGTGACGGACCTCGACCTGGGCGAGGGCCCGGACGGCATCACCCTGGCCCACGTGGTGCGGCGCATGCACCCGACGGCGGGAATCGTGGTGCTGACCGGGTACCGCGATCCGAGGCTGGTGGCCGGCAAGCTGGTCCAGGTCCCGCCCGGCACCGAGTACATAGTGAAGGAGTCGGTGAGCAGCATCGACTCCCTGTGCCTTGCCATTGATCGCGCGGTCATGCGGGCCGGGCGCGCGGGCGGGGATACCGGTCGACGGCCGGACACCGTGGGCGTCGACCTCACGGATTCCCAGGTGGAGACCATGCGCCTGGTGGCGGAGGGCCTGTCAAACGCCGAGATCGCGGAACGGCGGTGCGTCACGGTGGGGGCGGTGGAGGTGGCCATTTCGCGTATCGCGCGCTCCCTCGGAATCCAGCACGATCGCGCGCATAATCAGCGCGTGCTGATCACGCGCGAGTACTACCGGCTGACGGGCGGCGAACCTGGCAAGCGGGCCTAGCACCCCGGCGGCACGCGAGCTGGCCGGTGGGGCCGCGGCGCGCTCCATCTTGGTGTACGGGGTGGTGCTGGCGTTCGTGATCTTCGGGACGATCGAACTCGGCCGCGTGGGCGCCCTCGCACCGTGGAGCGTCGCGGTCACCTCGGGAGCCGGGCTGGTGCTCTTCGCCGGCATTCGCATGGCCGTCAATCACACGGTCCTGCGCTCCGCTGCCGACCGGCCCGTGGCGCCGTGGGTCCTCGTGCTCACCGGGACGGTGCTGGGGGTGGCCGCCGCCGGGGCGCAGTGGGTGGCGCTGGTCGCCCAGGGTGCGCCGCTGGGCTTCCCCGTGCCGGGGATCCTCGTCGGCACGGTGGTGCGCACGGCGTTGTTCTTCCCCCTGATCGCCTATCTCCTGGGCCTGAGGCGGTGGTACGTGGCCGAGCGCTCCGCCGCGGCACAGGCGCTGGTCCAGGCGGAGGAGGATGCCATCAGCGCGGGCGATGCACTGCAGGCCACCCGCGCGGTGCTCATCGATACCGCGCGCAGCGAATTGGGGCCCGCGCATCGCGAGGCGGCCGGGTTGCTGGATGCCGCGCTGCGCACCGACTCGCGCGACGACTGGTCGCGCGCTGCGGAGTCGCTGCGATCCGCGGCGCGATCGGCGGTGCGCTCCACCAGTCACGGGCTCTGGGTGGATGGGGGCCGCGCGGCACCCACCATCCGGTGGCGCAGCGTGGTTCCCGGCGCATTGGCGCGGTACCCGCTGCCCCTGGCGGTGCCCGGGGTGATCATGGCGGGGTTCGTGCTGGTGCGCAGCGATGTGGTCAACGACCGGCCGCTCGTGTCGCTCGCCGTGATGCTCGCAGCGTTGGCCTTCTTCGTCGTGGCATACCTGCTGGGGCGGTTCATCATCGCCGGACTGCCCGCCAGCGCCGTGGCGGTATCCGTGCTGGTGGCGGCCGTCGTCGCGGTCGCGATCCAGTTCATCGGTGAGGCGATCACCGGATACGCACCGACCCCGGAGTCGCTCGTGTGGGCGCCGCTCGCGCTCGTGGCGGTGACCACCGCCACGTCGGTTGCCCTGATGGTCCGCGACTCCGGCGCGGCGGTCATCCAGGCGCTGGTGGATGACCGCTCACGGGCCGATGCGGAGCGCGCGGCCTTCGATGGCATGAACGCCCGGCTGTCGCGCGAGCTGGCATCCCACCTGCATGCCACGGTGCAGCCCCGTCTGGTGGCCGCATCGGTCGCGCTGGATGAGGCCGTCGCCAGCGGCGACCCTACGGCGCTCGCGCGCGCCGTGGAGCAGGCCGAGGCGGCCCTGCGGATGGACGATGTGGCACCGGAGACCCACACACCCTCGCCCGATCTGGCCGTGGTGCTCGCGGGCCTCCGCAGTCGGTGGGACGCCATCATCGCGTTGCAGGTGCGTGCGCCCGAATCGACGCAGGCGGCGGGTGCGGACGATGTCGCCCGCGTCCTCGACGAGTGCCTGAACAATGCGGTGGTGCACGGGCGGGCCGCGGCGGCCGTCGTGCAGGTCCATCACCGCGACGGCGAGTGGCTCCTCGAGGTCGCAGACGATGGCGTGGGGCCGTCGGGGGGGCCGGCAGGGCTCGGCACGGCGCTGATCGACCGCCTCACCCGTGGGCAGTGGTCGCTGCAGCACGGCCCGGATGGTGGTGCGGTGGTGCGGGCGGCGCTGCCGGCTCCGCCGCGCGCCTGATCAGGCCTGGGACAACAGCGCCGCGGTGGCGATGGCGTTCACCGTGGCGTGCGCGGCCACCGAACCCAGCAGCCCGCGGCGCCGGTAGAGCCAGGCGAGCACCCAGCCCACCAGCACCAGCGCAACGGCCCGCGGCCACACGAGGTAGGCATCGAAGTGCGC
>CAZPAT010000182.1:0-3150 GCA_964584485.1 uncultured Bifidobacterium sp. | reverse complement strand
CCCATGGATCCCGCGGCCGCGGAGCAGTGGGTGGCCGGCCTCGACCTGATGGGCATGAGGTTCGGCCTCGAGCGCATGCATGCACTGATGCGCGAGCTCGGGGCTCCGTGCGCGGGCCTGCCCGCCGTGCACGTGGTGGGCACCAACGGCAAGACCTCGGTCACCCGCGCGACGGCCGCCATCCTGTCGGCGTCGGGGCTGCGCACCGGTGCGTACACGTCGCCGCACCTGCTGGGGTGGCGCGAGCGCATCGCGCTCGACGGAGTGCCCATCCCGCGGGAGGAGTTCGCGGCGGCCGCCACGCGCGTGCGCAACGCGCAGCGGGCCGTCCCCGGCGGGCGCATCACCCAGTTCGAGGCGCTCACCGGCATCGCCCTCGCGGCCTTCGAGGCGGCCGGGGCCGACGCCATCGTGGTGGAGGCCGGCCTCGGCGGGCGCCTCGATGCCACCAATGTCATCAGCGCCGGCGTGGTGGCGCTTACCGCCGTGGACCTGGACCACACCGACCTGTTGGGCGAGGACATCGCCTCGATCGCCGGCGAGAAGCTGGGGGTGGCGCCGGAGGGCTTCACGGGGCTCGTGGTGGGTGAGCAGGAGCCCGCATCCGCACCCGGCGTGGATGCCGCGATGACTGCACGCGGCATGTCGGGGTGGTGGGTGGGGCAGGAGATCGCCGTTGAAGCCGGAAACCGTGATGCCATGACCATTCGCACGCCGAATGGGGCCCTCCGCGCGGATGCGGACATGCCCGCCCGCTGGCAGCGCGCCAACCTCGCGCTGGCCGTGGGGGCCGCCGAGCGCACGCTCGGTCGCGGCGTGGATCCCGAGGCGCTCATGCGGGCGCTCAACGCCATTGAGAACCCGGGTCGCCTCCAGGCGGTCCCCGGCGCGCCGGTGGTGGTGCTCGACGGGGCGCACAACCCCGCGGGCGCCCGGGCCCTGGCCGACGCCCTGCCGCTGCTGCTGGGCGATGTCCGCCCGGTTGCGGTCATGGGGATGATGGCCGACAAGGATGCACAGGGGATCCTCGATCCCCTCGCGCCGCTGCTCGCCCGCGTCTGCGTGACGCGCGCCTCGACGGGGCGCGCGGTGCGGCCCGAGCTGCTCGTCGGAATGCTCCGCGACCGCGGCGTGCAGGCGGAGGTCGTTCCCGGCCCCGCTCGCGCCCTGCAACGGGCGCGCGCGCTGGCCGGCCCCGAGGGGGCCGTTCTGGTCGCGGGCTCACTGCACCTGCTCGCGGACCTCGCGCCCGTGGCCCTTGGGCAGTCCGGTACACTCGCCGCCGCGCCGGGCCCGGACGGCCCGCTGGCCGATGTCTGGCGGCTCGACGACTTCAGGAAGTGACACCTGAACGCCCTGTCTGACTTCTTCGGGTCCACCGCGTGGACCATCATGCTCATCATCATCCAGGTGTTCGCGGTGGCCCTGTGGCTGGCCCTCGCGTACTGGGTGTACCAGGACTCCCGTCGCCGGTTCGAGAACTCGGGCGCGATCGCGGGCTCCACCGCCATCGCGCTCATCATCCCGTTCCTGGGCGCGCTGATCTACCTGTTCATCCGCCCGCCCGAGTACCTGACTGACGCGCACGACCGCGAGCTCGAGACCCTCGCGCTGGAGGCCCAGGTGGACGGGCTCAAGTGCCCGGAGTGCGAGTCCGTCGTGGGGCCGCGGTTCCTGGTGTGCCCCATGTGCACCGCGCCGCTCCGCGAGCCGTGCCGCCGGTGCTCCGAGCCGCTGGATCCCGCGTGGCGCGTGTGCCCGTACTGCTCCACCCCTGCCCATCCCATCAGCAGCCCCTCCGAGGAGACCCGCATCTCATGACCGAACGCACCTTCGTGATGGTGAAGCCCGACGCCGTTGCCCGCGGCCTGTCCGGGGAGATCATCGCCCGCTTCGAGCGGCGTGGGTTCCGCGTGGCCGGGCTCAAGAAGTGCGTGATGGCACGCGATGCTGCCGAGGAGCACTACGCCGAGCACCGCGACAAGCCGTTCTTCGCCGAGCTGGTGGAGTTCATCACCTCGGGCCCCGTCGTAATGATGTGCATCGAGGGCGAGGGCGCAATCGGCGCCTGCCGCACCATGATGGGCGCGACCAACCCGCAGGACGCGGCCCCGGGCACCATCCGCGGCGACTACGCGCTCGACCTGGGCCAGAACGTGATCCACGGGTCCGACGGCACCGAGTCGGCCGCGCGCGAGCTGGGCATCCACTTTGCCGACTCGGAGATCATCGACTGATCATCCTGGCCTCCCGCTCGCCCCAGCGGCGGGGGCTGCTGGCATCGCTCGGGGTGCCCTTCCGCGTCGTCGCCTCGCGGGAGGAGGAGCAGAGCGATCCGGCCCTCGCGGCGGATGAGCGGGTGATGCTGCACGCGCGGGGCAAGGCCCGGGAGGTTGCCGCCCGCGCGCGCGTGCCCGAGGGTGGTGCGGTGCTCGGGGTGGATACCGAGGTGGTGGTGGATGGTCGGGTGCTCGGGAAGCCCGCGGATGTCGATGCTGCCCGCGCGATGCTCGCCGGGTTGTCGGGCCGCATGCATCAGGTGATGTCCGGCGTGGTCCTCGTCACGCCCGACGGCACCGACGAGGCGCTGGCCGTCGCCGATGTGCGGTTTCGCGACATCGATGGTCCGTTGATGGAGTGGTACCTGGGCCTGGGCGAGTGGCGCGGCCGCGCGGGCGGATACGCCATCCAGGGCGCGGGCGCCGCCCTGGTCGAGTCGATCGCGGGCGACCCGACCACGATCATCGGCCTGCCACTGGGCGACCTGGCAGCACTGCTGCGCGCCCGCGCCCTGTTCCCCCTGGCGTAGCAGGGGACGGACAGACCCCCCGGGGACTGTCCCCTTTCCCGCAGGGAGCGGCAAAAGGGGGACAGGCGGTACCCCCGGGGACTGTCCCCGGGGTTCCGCCGGGGCGTGCAATTGGGCGTGCAGGGGCGGTGCCGTGATTCGTGGAAATAGCGGGGTGGGATAACCTCCCCGGCCGGTGCGCACGTGCGCCCGGGTCCACTGTGCGATCGCCATCGGAGGCCCCCGATCGGCTTCATGAACTACCTCAGCGGGTTCGGCGGCCGCGACATGGCCGTGGACCTCGGCACGGCCAACACCCTCGTGTACGTGAAGGGCCGCGGCATCGTGCTGTCCGAGCCGTC
>CAZPAT010000181.1:0-3172 GCA_964584485.1 uncultured Bifidobacterium sp. | reverse complement strand
CGAGGAGCACGATGGCCACCACCATGAGGATCGCCGACAGGCCGGCCCAGGCCCCGCCGGGGATGCCCGCGGCGCCGAAGCCCCAGCCCCCGACGGGAGGGCCTGACGGCCGGCGACGGCGTGTGCGCTCTGGACCTGTCACGGGGCCTACCCTACCGCCGGGTTCCGCCGGAATGCGGCGCGCCGGTAGCCTGTGGCGCATGGGTCGCGCCGAGGAGGACCTGCTCGTGCAGTACCGCAGGCTCGAGCATGAGCTCGACAGGATGTTCGCGGAACTCGCCGGGGGGGGGATGCCGCCGCGGGCGGCGGGCATGCGTGCGATGGCCGACGTATGGCTGGCCGATGACCCCCCGCGGGTGGTCGTGCAGCTGGACGTTGCCGGTGTGGACCCGGCGGCGATCGGCGTGGAGGTGGACGACGACCTCCTCGTGGTGCGCGGCGAGCGCAGGCGCCCCGCGGGGGAGCGCCGCGTGTACCAGCACGCGGAGATCGAGTGGGGTCGGTTCGAGCGGCGCCTGCGCGTCGGCGCACCGGTGGACGTGGATGGTGCCACCGCCGACTACGACCGCGGCATGCTGGTCATCACGCTCCCCCTCGCCCCGCGGCGTGGCCCCGAGGCGGTGCAGGTGAACGTGAGGGGCGGCTGATGGCCGACGAGGACGACGGCACGCCGGGCGCGGTTCCGGTGGAGGTGGGCGGCAACACCGTGGCGGAGGACGTCATGGTGACGCCGGCGGAGGAGGAGGCGCCGCCGCCGGGCATCGAGTGGCCTGCGGAGCTGCCCGTCCTGCCACTGAAGGGCACCGTGGTGTTCCCCGAGGCCGTCGCCCCGCTGGCCATCGGGGAGGAGCGGAGCATCCACCTGGTGGACGACGTGATGGACCGCGAAGTGCGCCGGCTCATCCTGGTGACCGCGCGCGACGCGGACACCCCCGAGCCCGGTCCGGCCGACCTCTACGACGTGGGCGTGGTGGCGACCGTCGAGAAGATGCTGCGCGTACCCGACGGCTCCATGCGCGTGCTGGTGCACGGGGGCGAGCGCGTGCGGCTCACGGCCTTCCCGTCCGATGACCCCTTCCTCGTGGCGACCGCCGCCCAGGTGCCCGACGTGGTGGAGGAATCGGACGAGCTCAAGGCGCTCGCGGGAAACGTGCAGGGCGCGTTCGCCCGGGTGGTGGACCTGGTGCCGTACCTGCCGGATGAGCTGCAGATGGCCGCCGCCAACCTGGAGGACCCCAGCACGCTGTCGTACCTGGTGGCGTCGTCGCTGCGGCTGCCGGTGGCGGAGAAGCAGGAACTGCTCGAGGAGGCCCGCGTATCGCAGCGGCTCCGGCGCCTGAGCGAGATCCTGGCGCGCGAGATCCAAGTGCTGGAACTGGGCGCGCGCATCCAGGCCGAGGTGGAACAGGACATCGAGCAGGGCCAGCGGGAATTCGTGCTGCGCCAGCAGCTGAAGGCCATCCAGGATGAGCTGGGCGAGGGCGACGAGGCCGAGATCACCGAGCTGCGCCGGCGGGTGGACGAGGCACCACTGCCCGATGAGGTGCGCGCGGCCGCCGAGCGCGAGCTGACGCGGCTCGGCCGGATCCCCGACCAGTCGGCCGAGCACCAGGTGATCCGGACCTACCTCGACTGGATCCTCGACATCCCCTGGGGCACGTACACCGAGGATGACCTGGACCTGGAGCGCGCGCGCCGCGTGCTGGACGAGGACCACTACGGGATCGAGCGCGCGAAGAAGCGCATCCTCGAGGAGCTCGCCGTGGCACGGCTGAAGGGTGATGCCGCCGGGACGGTCATCCTGTTCTCGGGGCCGCCGGGGGTGGGCAAGACATCGCTCGGGCGCAGCATCGCCCGCACCCTCGGACGCGAGTTCGCGCGCATCAGCGTGGGCGGCGTGCGCGACGAGGCGGAGATCCGCGGGCACCGGCGCACCTACGTGGGCGCGATGCCCGGAACGCTCGTGCGGGCCATCCGCGACGCCGGGTCCATGAACCCCGTGATCATGATCGACGAGATCGACAAGATGGGCGCGGACGTGCGCGGCGATCCGTCGTCGGCGATGCTCGAGGTGCTCGATCCGGCGCAGAACTCGACGTTCCGCGACCACTACCTCGACCTGCCGCTGGACCTTTCGAAGGTGCTGTTCATCTGCACCGCCAACGTGCTGGACACCATCCCCCGTCCGCTGCTCGACCGGATGGAGGTCATCGCGCTCCCGGGGTACACCGACGACGACAAGCTGCACATCGCGCGGCAGTACCTGGTGCCACGGCAGGTCGAGGCCACCGGGGTGCCCGCGGACGCAGTGGACATCACCGACGCCGGGCTCGGGACGGTCATCCGCGAGTACACCCGCGAGGCGGGGGTGCGGGGGCTTGAGCGCCGCATCGGCGCGCTGCTCCGGCGGGCGGCACTGGACATCGCCGAGGGGCGCGAGGGCACGGAGACGATCGGACCGGATGAGGTGCGCGACATGCTCGGCCCCGAGCGGGTGCACCCCGAGGTGAAGCGTCGCACGTCGGAGCCCGGCGTGGCCACGGGCCTGGCCGTCACCGGTGCGGGCGGCGACATCCTGTTCGTGGAGGCCAGCGTGATGCCCGGCAAGGGCTCGGTGGTCGTCACCGGGCAACTGGGCGAGGTGATGCGCGAGTCGGTGCAAGCGGCCCTCACGTGCGTGCGTGCGCGCGGCGGCGAGTTCGGGCTGGACCTACCCGATGACTTCTTCGGCACGCATGACATCCATGTGCACGTCCCGGCCGGGGCGATCCCGAAGGACGGGCCGTCCGCGGGCATCACCATCGCCACCGCGCTGGTCTCGGCGCTGTCCGGCCGCCATGTGAGCCCGGACGTCGCGATGACCGGCGAGATCACGCTGACCGGGCAGGTGCTGCCGATCGGCGGCGTGCGGGACAAGGTGCTGGCCGCCCTCCGCGCGGGGATCCATACGGTGATCATCCCCGCGGACAACGAGGGGGAGCTCGTGGAAGTGCCGGATGAGGCCCGCGAGCAGGTGACCGTGGTGCTGGCGGGGGACCTGGCCGACGTCATCCCCGTCGCCATCGCCGACGCCGGATGACCGCGGCCCGCAGGGCCTAGGGCAGGGCCGACATCCCGGCGGCACCGATCACGATGAGCATGGCGGCGAAGGCGCCCGCCGGAAGCACGGTGC
>CAZPAT010000180.1:0-3245 GCA_964584485.1 uncultured Bifidobacterium sp. | reverse complement strand
GAGCGGGTGACCGATCGCACGAAGGCGATCATCCCGGTGCATATCTTCGGCCATGCCGCTTCCATGACTCCCATCCTCACCACGGCCGCGGAGAACGGCCTGTCGGTGATCGAGGACGCGGCACAGGCCTTCGGCTCGGCGGATGGCGAGTGGGCCGTGGGGACCATGGGCGACATCGCGACCATCTCGTTCTTCCCCACGAAGAACTTCCCCGGGATCGGGGATGGCGGCATGGTGGCCTGCCGTGATATCGACCTCGGGAACCTCGTGCGCCGCCTGCGCTTCCACGGCTCGGAGGACAAGCAGACCTTCACCGAGGTCGGCTACAACTCGCGCCTCGACGAGATCCAGGCCGCGGCCGTCGGGATCTTCCTGCCCCACGTGGACGACTGGAACGACCGGCGCCGGCAGGTTGCCGACTGGTACCGGGAGGCCGGCCTCGGCCGCTACGTGACCCTGCCGGAGGAGCGCGACGGCGTGCGGCACATCTACCACCTCTACGTGGTGCGGCACCCCGACCGGGATCGCCTGCGGGAGCTGCTGGTGGAGGACGGCATCGGCGCGGTCGTGTACTACGGCACGCCGATGCACCTGCAGCCCGTGTTCTCGGACCTGGGCTACTCGAAGGGCGACCTCCCGGTGGCCGAGGAATGGGCCGACACCGGCCTCGCGCTGCCGATGCATCCGAACCTCACCCGGGAGCAGGTGGATGAGGTGGTGGCGGCCGTGGGTCGCGCCGTCGAGCGCATCTAGCCCGACCAAGGGGGGCCCCGTGAGGGTCTGGGTCGACTGCACCAACTCACCGCACGTCCTGATCTTCCGGCCGCTGATCCGGCGCATGGAGGAGCGCGGGCACGAGGTGGTGGTGACGTCCCGCGACTTCGCGCAGACCATCGGTCTCCTCGACCGGTACGGGATACCGCATCGCCCCGTGGGCGCGCATGGCGGCGGCGGCCTGCGCGGGAAGGCCCGCGCGATGGCGTCGCGTTCGTCCGGCCTCGTGTCCCTCGCCCGCCGCGAGCACTTCGACCTGGCGGTGGCGCACGGCAGCACGGACCAGCCGGTGGCCGCCCGCCTCGCGGGGATACCGCAGGTGACGATGTTCGACTACGAGTTCGCCGCCGCCATGCACCACTCCAATGGACGGCTCGCCAGCCGCGTGCTGGTGCCCGATGCCATCCCGGAGCAGGCGCTCTCCCGGTACGGAATCCGCTCGCCCAAGCTCATTCGCTACCCGGGCCTGAAGGAGGAGTACTACCTGGCCGATGATCCGCCCGACCCCGGCGTGGCCGCCGAACTCGGGCTCGATGCGTCGCGGGTGATCGTGGTCCTGCGGCCGCCCCCGGAGGTGACGCTGTACCACCGCGGTGCCTCCACGGACCTGTTCGCGCAGGTGGTGGATCACCTGGAGGCGCAGGGTGACGCAGTGCAGGTGGTCGCGCTGCCCCGCACTCCGGAGCAGCGCGAGGCGCTGCGCGAGCGCGGCGTGATCGTCCCTGGGCATGCGGTGGACGGACCGGGGTTGATCAACGCCTCCGACCTGGTGATCAGCGCTGGGGGCACGATGAATCGCGAGGCGGTGGCGCTCGGGGTGCCGGCCTACAGTCCCTTCGCCGGCCGGCTGGGCGCCGTGGACGCGCGCCTGATCGAGGAGGGCAGGCTGCACCGCCTTGACGACCCCGCAGGCATCGCGCTGGTCCGGCGCGAGCGGTCGGCCACGCCGCCGATGCGCGACCCGGACCTGCTCGTGGACCTGATCCTGGATGCCGCCGGAACCCGCCGCAGGGGACGGCTCCGCCGGTCGAATAGCATGGCCACCGAATGAGGACGGGCATCGGGAAGATCGCGTGGCGTGGCCAGGCGCACCGCCTGGGGCAGGTGCTCGTGGACCTCGTGCTCGTCTCGCTCGCGTGGTGGCTCGCCTTCGTCGTGCGCTTCGACGGCGATCCCCCGGCCCGGTACGAGCGCCTCTTCCTCATCACCCTGGGCGTCGTGGTGGGCATCAAGCTCGTCACGTTCATCGCCTTCCGGCTCTACACCAGGTGGTGGCGGTTCACGGGCATCCAGGACCTCGAGCAGATCGTGCTCGCGTGCCTGGTGGCCAGCGGCCTGGTGACGCTGGCCGTCACGCTGTGGAGCCCCGCGGGCTACCCCGCCGTGCCCCGCGGCGTCTTCGCGCTGGACTTCCTCTTCACTGTCGTGCTGATCGGCGGGGTGCGCTTCGTGGTGCGCTCGGTGATGGAGCGCGCCTCGCGTGGCGCGGGCGTGGGCAAGGGGCGTCCCGTCCTGGTGTGCGGGGCCGGCAGCGCGGCCAACAGCCTCCTGCGCGACATGCGCGCGGGCGCGGGCCTGGCCTACACGCCGGTGGGCCTCATCGATGACGACCCCCGCAAGAAGGGCGTGCGCGTTGGCGGCGTGAAGGTGCTGGGCACCCGCGAGGACCTTGCGCGGATCCTGCGCGAGACGCGCGCCCGGGAGGTGATCATCGCAATGCCCTCCGCCCCCGGCGCGGTGCGCCGCGACATCGTCGAGCGATGCCGGGCCGCGGGCGTGCGCGTGACGACCCTGCCCGGCCTGCCCGAGTTGATGAACGGCGAGGTCTCCGTGCAGCGCCTGCGCGAGGTGCAGGTGGAGGATGTCCTCGGTCGCGCGCCCGTGGAGATCGACATGGCCCGCGTGGCGCGGTACCTGAACGGCCGCCGGGTCCTCGTGACCGGGGCGGGGGGCTCGATCGGGTCCGAGCTCTGCCGCCAGGTGGCCGCCGTGGGACCGAGCAGCCTGGTCATCGTGGACCACGCCGAGAACAACCTGTTCGAGATCGACCTCGAACTGCGCGACCGCGGCTACTCGCCGGTGCCCGTGGTGGCCGACTGCCGCGATGCCGACCTGATGGAGCAGGTGTTCACGTCGCATCGCCCGGAGATCGTGTTCCACGCCGCGGCGTACAAGCACGTGCCGATGATGGAGATCAACCCCATCCAGGCCATCGCAAACAACGCCCTGGCCACGGCCACGCTGGCCGATCTCGCCACCCGCCACCGGGTCGAGCGCTTCTGCCTGATCTCCACCGACAAGGCCGTCGAGCCCAAGACCGTCATGGGTGGCACCAAGGCACTCGCGGAGCGCATCGTGGAGATGCACGGCCGGGCCGGCGTGACCCGCTTCGCCGCGGTGCGCTTCGGCAACGTGCTGGGCTCATCCGGGTCGGTGCTGCCGATCTTCCGGCGGCAGATCGCGGCGGGCGG
>CAZPAT010000179.1:0-3255 GCA_964584485.1 uncultured Bifidobacterium sp. | reverse complement strand
GCGTGCCGTGCACGATCACGCGCTGCGCGATCTTGGTCTTCGGGTCGAAGCCGCCCAGCGGGACAACCCGGATGAAGCCGTCGTCGTCCACATGGGTGACCAGGAAGCCCAGCTCGTCCATATGGGCGGCCAGCATCACGCGCGGCCCCCCGCTGCCCCGCCGGACCGCGACGACGTTGCCGAGTGGATCAACGGAGATGGCGTCAGCGCTCCGCCCGACCTCCTCGATGATCACCTCGCGGATGCGCTCCTCCCGCCCGGGGGCACCGGGTGTCTCGCACAGGCGCCGCAGCAGGTCCAGGTCGACGTCGTAAGTGTTCATCACAGCACCATCCATATCGTGAGGAAGTACCCGGCCAGCGACGCGAAGAGCATCGAATCGAAGCGGTCGAGCACGCCCCCGTGGCCCCCGAGGATCGTCCCCGAGTCCTTGACGCCGGCGTCCCGCTTGATCATCGACTCGAAGAGGTCACCCACGTATGCCGCCAGGCAGATCGCGAGCCCGATGATGATGGACTGCCACCAGGTGATCCAGTCCATGTAGAGGCCGGCGAACCAAACCGCCGCCGTGCCGCCGATGAGGCCGCCGACGAACCCCTCCCATGTCTTGTTGGGCGAGGTGCGCGGGGCGATCTTCCGCCGCCCCCACGCCCGGCCCGAGAAGTACGACGCGGTATCGAACACCCACACGCCGACCAGCAGGTTCACGATGGCCCCGGCGCCGTCGGGAAGTTCCCGGGTGAGGACGAGCACCCCGGCCGGCATGGCGATGTAGAGGCCGCCCATGAGCACGATGGCCACGCGCCCCGTGATGCCCTCGCGGTCCTCGAGCGACAGCGCGGCGACGGCCGCGAGGATGAGTCCGGCGGCGAGCGCCACGAGCAGTGCGCGCTCCGCGGGATCGGCGGCCCATGCGAGCACCACCGCGAGGACCGCGGTGGCGTAACCGGCCCACTGCAGGCGGGGGGGCACGGTGGCCAGCGCGTAGAACTCGAACAGGGCGGCCAGCGCGACGACCAGCGCGAACGCGGCGAACACGGGGCCGCCGAAGTACACGGCCGCGAGGATCACGGCGACGCCCGGAATGGCCACGAGAATGCGGTTGATCACCGTGCGCCGAACCTCCGTGCCCGTGAGGCGTAGTCATCGAAGGCGCGCTCGAGGTCCTCCGCGCCGAAGTCCGGCCACAGGCGGTCGGAGAAGACGAGCTCGGCGTAGGCCGACTGCCACAGCAGGAAGTTGGACAGCCGCTGCTCACCGCTGGTGCGGATGATCAGTTCGGGGTCGCGCATGTCGGGTGCGTACATGAACTGCCCGAAGACGTCATCGGGGGCGTCCGGGCCCGCCTCCGCTGCGAAGCGCCGCGCGGCGTCGACGATCTCGGCGCGTCCGCCGTAGTTCATCGCGATGAAGAGCCGCATGCGCTCGTGATGGGCGGTCCGGGCCTCGGCCTTCGCGATCTTGGCGCGCAGGGATGGGTCCAGCTCCGCAAGGCGACCGATGAAGCGGATGGAGACGCCCTCGGCGTCCAGGTCGGGCACCTCGCGATCGATCAACTCCGAGAACAGGACCATCAGGTCGTCCACCTCGTCCCGGGGACGGTTCCAGTTCTCCGTGGAGAAGGAGAACACGGTCAGGTCGCGCACGCCCATGTCACCGGCGGCGCGGACCACCCTGCGCAGCGCACGGGCACCGGCCCGATGCCCGGCCGCCGTGGGAAGGCGGCGGCGGCGTGCCCACCGGCCGTTGCCATCCATGATGATCGCGACCGACTCGGGCACCGGACGCGGCGACGATGATTGCGGCGGGGCCGCGGAGGTACGCATGGCGCGGGCCGCGCGGGCAGCCCGCAGGCGCGAGAGGAGCGCCATCAGACCTCCATGATCTCGGCCTCCTTGCGGGCCAGCATCTCGTCGACCGCCTTCACCTCGGCGTCGGTGAGCTTCTGGACCTGATCCTGCGCGCGGCCGAGGTCATTCTTCGACACCTCGCCGTCCTTCTCGGCCCGCTTGAACTCGTTGAGGATGTCGCGGCGCACATTGCGCACCGCCACGCGGGCCTCCTCGGCCATCCGGTGCGCCACCTTCACCAGCTCCTTGCGGCGCTCCTCGGTGAGCTGCGGCAGGGGCAGCCGGATGGTCGTGCCATCGTTACCCGGCGTCAGGCCGAGGTCGGACTCCATGATGGCGCGCTCCACATCCGGGATCATGGTCTTGTCGAATGGCTGGACCGTGAGCAGCCTCGGCTCGGGCGCGTGGATCTTGGCCAGCTGCGGCAGGGGCGTCGGTGCTCCGTAGGCATCCACCTGGATGCGATCGAGCAGCGCCGTCGTGGCGCGGCCGGTGCGAAGGCCGGCGAACTCCTGGCCGAGGTTCTTGACGGCGCCCTCCATGCGGCGCTTGGCGTCGTCGAGCCTGTCCTTCATCGTGCGTCCCCCTCCCCCGGGCCCCCGGCGGGGCCACTGACGATCGTGCCGACGCGCTCGCCATCCAGCAGGCGGCCCAGATTGGACTCGTCCTGCATGTTGAAAACGAGCAGCGGCAGGTCATTGTCCATGCACAGCGTGAGGGCCGTGGCATCCATCACCGCGAGCCCGCGCTCGATCACCTCCATATGGGTGATCTGCCTGATGAGCTCCGCGGACGGGTCCTCGCGGGGATCCGCCGTCATCACGCCCTCTACGTTGTTCTTGGCCATCAGGATGCACTCCGCGCCAATCTCCAGCGCGCGAAGGGCCGCCGTGGTGTCGGTGGTGAAGAACGGATTACCGGTGCCCGCCGCGAAGATGACGACGCGCTTCTTCTCGAGGTGACGGATGGCACGCCGCCGGATGTACGGCTCGGCGACCTCCTGCATGGCGATCGCCGACTGGATCCTGGTGGTCACGCCGAGCTTCTCGAGCGCGTCCTGGATGGCCAGGGCGTTCAGCATCGTCGCGATCATGCCCATGTAGTCCGCGGTGGCGCGGTCCATTCCGCTGGCGGCACCGATGACGCCCCGGAAGATGTTCCCCGCCCCGACCACGACGGCCACCTCCACGTCCCGGTCCGTGGCGCCCTTCACCACGCGGGCAACGCCGGCGATCTTGTCGGGGTCGATGCCGTAGCCCTGGTCGCCCATCAGCGCCTCGCCCGAGAGCTTCAACAGCACCCGGGACCAGGCGGCGTGCCCGGCCGCCCCCGCTCCTGCGGGGGCGGGTACGGGCTGGTCGCTACTCGCCAAGCTGATAGACCGTGAACCGCCGGATGGTGATGT
>CAZPAT010000178.1:0-3259 GCA_964584485.1 uncultured Bifidobacterium sp. | reverse complement strand
GTGCGGATGGTGACCGATGCATCCACCGAGCCATCGGTGCCGACGGCGATGACGCTGCCGAACGCCGGTCCGCGGCCCACCGGCTCGATCTCGCGGATCACCTCCAGCGCTCGCACCTTGGGCGCGCCGGTCACCGAGCCCGCGGGGAAGACGGCGCGCAGCACCTCGGCCGGCCCGGCGCCGTCGCGCACCTCGGCGCGCACTGCACTGACCATGTGGTCGGCGTAGGCCGTGAGCAGCGGGTCCATCAGTCGCGGCACCGATACCCCACCCGGGCGCGCGATGCGCCCGAGGTCATTGCGCACCAGGTCCACGATCATCACGTGCTCGGCGCGGTCCTTGGTGCTCGCCGCGAGCGCCGCGAAGTGGCCCGGCGCCGCCGTGCCCTTGATGGGCTCGCTCCACGCCACGCCATCCTCCACGGCCACCATGCGCTCCGGGGAGGCCGAGATGACGGTGCCGTCGGGAAGATCGATGTAGGCGCGATGCGCGGCCGGGCCGGCCGCGGCCCAGAGGGCGCGCGCGAGGGCGGCGGGCCCGGCGGTCCACTCGGCGTCGAGCCGCTGGACCAGGTTCACCTGGTAGATGTCACCCGCCCGGATCAGGTCGCGGGCGCGCTCCACCGCGGCCTCGTACATGGCCCCGGGAAGGGACGAGCGCACGTCGGTGGCCGGCGGGGGCACGCGCGGCAGCCCACCCGACCGGGCGTGCGCGGCATCCATCAGGGCCTCTGCCGCCGGGCACGGCTCCTCGGCCATCAGCACGGCCCGGCCGTCATCGTCCACCACGAGCACCGCGGGATACCGCGCCACATCACCCGCGGGCGGACCGGCGTCGTCGGGCGGTGATCCCGGCAGCAACTCCACCGTGCCCGCCAGGCGATCGGCCAGGAGGCCGATCCACCCCCCGGCCATGGGGTCCGCGCCGCGCCGCGCGCGCGGCGGGCGTCTCAATGCATCCCACACCGATGCGCCCGTGGCCACCTCGTCGGGACAGGCGGCCACGATGGTGCGGCCCAGATGGCGCACGAGCACCGGTCGGTCCAGGTGCAGCACCTGCGCGAGCAGGGCGTCGGCGGAGACCCGCCCGGCCAGCGGGGTGGCCACGGGCCCTCGGCTGCGTGCGAGAATGCGGTCGCCCGGCATCGCCCGCGACGCTACACAACGACGAGAGGGTTTCCCGACGTGCGCCACACCATCGCCTTCCAGGCCACCGCGTTCCAGGCCGCACCGGTCGACGTCCAGATCGAGGTGCCCGAGGGCGAGGAGGCCCCCGAGCCCGAGCAGATCCCGGAGGCCATCATGGTGTTCCTGGGCGGACCCTCGGTGCAGGTGAGCGCCTTCGTCAGCCGGCAGGACGCCGGGAACCTGATGAACGCCTTCACGGAGGCCGAGCCCATGCGCGGGGACATGCCGCCGGAGGCGCAGAACTGGGAGCCGGAGGAAACCGTGCTGCCCGCCGCCATGCTGTTCGGCGTGAACATCGAGAGCCTGGTGGGCGCGGCCGTGACGCCGCCGCACGTGAACCCCGAGGTCGGGATCGTGCCGCACTGGACCATCCAGCTGCAGGACGCCGACGGGTCGTCGGCGCAGCTCGCGGTGTCCGATGCCCTGTGCGTCACCATCATCCGCACGCTGTCGCAGATCGCGAACGGCGAGCTGGAGGAGGCCGACGAGGGCGGGGCCATCGATGGCCTGGTGGACCCCGACCTGGTGGAGGACGCCGAGGGGTGATGGACCCCCCGGCGCTCCCGTAGGGTCACGCGATGGAGTTCTTCGCGGCGGTCGACTTCACCCCGCAGCAGGTCGGCCTCATCCTCATGCTGGTGGCGTTCATCGCCACCTTCCTCATCACCCGCGGAATAACGCGGAAGATCCGCACCGAGCGGCTGGCCGGGAACGGAACACCTCCGGACGAGGCCGTCGATTCCGAGGGCGGCCGCAAGGTCATCCAGGACATCGAGATCGGCGGCGTGCACATCCATCACCAGGTGTGGGGCCTGCTCCTGATGCTCGTATCGGGAATGGTGCAGTTCGCGTTCGAGCCGCTCACCCCGTGGCTGCAGATCACCGCGGTGATGTTCGGTGTCGGCGCTGCGCTGGTGCTGGATGAGTTCGCCCTGTGGTTGCACCTGGACGACGTCTATTGGAGCGCGGCGGGCCAGAAGTCGGTGGATGCGGTGGTGGCCACCGCGTGCGTCATGACCTTGCTCCTGCTGGGCTACGGGCCCTTCGGCCTGGCCACCACCGAGATTGACGACGCCCCCATCGTCATCCCCGTCGCGATCGCGATCAACATGACGCTCGTGGTGATCACGGTGATGAAGGGCAAGATCATGATGGCCGCCATCGGGTTCTTCTTCCCCCTGCTCGCCCTGATTGGTGCCGTGCGGCTGGCCCGCGTGCCCAGTTGGTGGTCACGCAAGCGGTACGCGTCGCGTCCGAAGAAGATGGACCGTGCGACCGCCCGGGAGGAGACCACCCGCCGGCGTATCAACCGCATGCGCATGACGCTGGGCGGCACGCCCGACCCCTCCTAGCTGCGGACGATCACCGCCAGCAGCGACTGCAGCCCGGGGCCCTTCCAGCGCCGGTCATCGAAGGAGGCCACCACGTGGGTCACCTCGCATGCACGGCGCAGGACCGACCGGGAGGCGTTGCACACCACCCCGGCCCGTGACACCGCCCACACGGGCAGGTCGGCCGATGAGTTGCCCGCGTAGTCGAATGCCCCCGCGCCGAATGCGCCGGCAAGGCGCTCCGCCTTGCGCGTGCCGGTGAGGTGCTCGGGCGGGATGGCGCCGATGGCGCCGTCGAACACGCCGACGTAGTCGGCCACGGCATCTGCCATCTCCTGCGTGGAGCCGCTTGCGAGGATGATGCGTCGCCCGTCGGCTGCCTGCGCGCGCAGGTAGGCCACCACCGACGGTGAGTAGTGCAGCCGCGAGGGCTCGAGCCCCACCTCGCGCCACAGGAAGCGCCGGCCGTGCGCATGCGAGCGCCGGAACTCGGAGATCGCCCCCCCGGCGCGGCGGGGTGCCCTCCGCGCCATCTCGCCCGCCAGCTGCAGCAACGTGTCGCGGGTGACCAGCGTGCCGTCGAGGTCGACGACCAGGGGCGGGGTGGTGCCTATGCGGTGACGGCTTCGGCGGTGTCCGGCACCGACAGCCTGCGGACGGCCGCCACCAGCTCGGCCCCGCCATCCCGGGCCATGTCGTGGCCGGCGCCCTCCACCACGTCGAACGTGGCGGCACGCAGCC